>JAGVUW010000027.1 GCA_019136035.1 Verrucomicrobiota bacterium
GGCGCGGCGGCGGGGGCGGCAGCCGGCGTCGGCGCCTCCGCCGCCGGCGCGGCAGCGGGGGTCGCCTCGACAGCCACGCCCGGGGCCGCGAAGGCGATGCCGCGCACCGCCCGCATCGGCAGGGCCGTCAGAAGTGCCGGAACCAGGTCCAGCCGGGCGGCGCCGGACGGTACGTCGAAGAGGACCCGGGCGAGGCCGGGCTCGGCGACGACCTGCCGGCGCTGGTCGAAGGCCGCCTCGCCCAGCGCCATGGCGATGCCGTCGAAGGCCTGGCCGTCGACCTCAAGGCGGTAGTCAACCTTGCTCAGGCTGCGGCCGCGGTCGATTTCGACTATGGCGATGGCGAAACAGTGCCCGTCCGCCGGCGGCCGGAGGGCCTCCAGGGCGCTGTCGCCGGTGCCGGCCTCGAGGTGACCGGCCGCGATGGCCCGCTCAAGGTCGACACAGGGCACTGCGGCTTCGAGGCGTTCCACGCGCAGGAGTCGCCCGCTGTGCACGGCGACGGGGAAGGCCGCCTCTGCCGGGGCTGCCGCGGCGGCGGCCTCGACCGGCGCTGTGGCCGGCGCCGCGGCCGGGGGCGCGGCCTCGGGGGCGGCTTCCGGTGCGGCCTCGGCCGCGACCAGCCCGGCCGTCAGGCAGAACCAGCCGCCGAGGACACCCAACCAGAGCCACCGGGGGTTGTGCAAGGGCGCTTTTCGCATCGCAGCAGTCTCCGCGGCTATCGCCGGGCAGCCGTTGGCCGGAAGCACGGACGCCGACCGGCTCAGGGCCGGGCGCCCGCGGCGCCTTCGACGGCCTCTCTCTGCAACCGGAATAACTCCCGGATGCCGCCCTCGGCCAGGGTCAGCATCCGGTCCATCTGGGCGCGATCGAAGGGCGCCTGCTCGGCCGTGCCCTGGACCTCGACGAACTGCCCGTTCGAGGTCATGACCACATTCATATCGACATCGGCCTGGCAGTCCTCGGCGTAGCACAGGTCGAGGACCGGCTCACCGCCCGAGAGCCCGACGCTGACCGCCGCCACCTGGCGGGTCATGGGCCAGTCGCGCAGGGCCCCCGTCGCCAGCATCTTCAGCAGGGCCAACTCGAGGGCCACGCTGGCGCCGGTCACCGCCGCGCAGCGGGTGCCGCCATCGGCGTCGATGACATCGCAGTCGACGTAGAGGGTCCGGCCCCGGAGCCGGGTCAGGTCGAGCGTGGCGCGCAGGCTCCGTCCGACCAGTCGCTGGATTTCCGAGCTTCGCCCCGAGATCTGCCCGCGCGTCAGCTCACGCGGAGCCCGGTCGGCGGTGGCCCCCGGGAGCATCTGGTACTCGGCAGTCAGCCAGCCGCGCGGGTCGTCGGGCTTCATCCAGCGCGGCACGCCCTCGACGACGCTGACCGCGCAGAGTACGCGGGTGTTGCCCATGCCGATCAGCACTGAGCCCGCCGGCGCCTTCTGGAAGCCTGCCTGGAAGGTGACCGGCCGCAGGTGCTCCGGACGCCGCTGGTCGGGTCGGACCATGGCTGGGAAACTCCGCTGTTCCGTGGTATGTTCACACCCCGGCTGTGGACCGGGTACGCTGAGGCTGATGATGCTGCACACTGTGATGGATCAACGAGGCCATTGCCAGTGGGTCTGCCGACTTTTCTTGTCGGCGGTCCTGCTGCTGGGCCTGCTCGGCTGCGGCCGCAAGCCGGTGCCGCCGTTGGATACCGTGCCTTCGCAGCTCCTGCGGGATGCCTGCGAGGCTCTGGTCGCCGGCGACACCCGGCGTTCGCGCGATCTGCTGCAGCGCCTCGCCGACACCCCCGAGGGCGAAGCGGTGGCCACAGTCGCCCTGGAACGCCTCGAACAGCACGCCGCGCTGGCCGAGATTAACCAGCTCCTGCGCGCCGGCCGCCTCGACGATGCCAACCGCCTGGTTCGCGAGGCCACCGGGCCCGCCTCCAAGGCAGCGGCGCAGGCCGAGCCCCTGATCGAGGCCCTGCTGCGCCTGCAGGCCTACCTGGGGCAGCGTCCCTTCACGACCTCTGAGGCGGCCGAGGGGGCCCTGCAGAGCCTTGAGCCGGCCCGCGCCGAACTCGCCGCATCGCCGGCCTTCATCGCCTTCCTCGATGCCGAGACGGTCGCCCTGGATGCCCTGCGCCGCCGCGAGGACGACCAGGTCGTCGCGAGCCTGATCGGCGAACTCGACGAAGCCGCTGTCAGCGGCCGCCCGGCGGCATCGCCGCGCCTGGCGCACCTGGCCGCGCTGCGGCCGCAGCACCTCCTGCTCAGGACCCTCGCCGCCGGCACCGACGCCCGGGCTCTGGCCGCCCTGGCCCGCGAGAGCGCCGTCGACGAGGCCGCTCGTCGCGCCTTCGAGGTCGGGCTCTGCCTGGCCTGGCCGGGGCTGAGCGAGTCGGCCTGGCGCGGCCTGGTGCCGGTCCTGCGCCAGGGCACCCCGGCCGGCCACGCCGGGCTCCTCCTGCAGGCCGCCGCCTGCGCCGAGGGCGGCGACTACGAGACCGCCGTGCGGCACCTGCACGCCCTGGCCGAGGTGCCGTCAGTCGACGCCGGCCACGTCGAACGCCTCTTGAGCCGCTACGTCGTGGCGCCGCGCCAGACGCAGGCGTGGTGCTGGCAGACCCCCAGCCCGGGCGTCGCTGAGATCCTCTCCAGCATCATCCAGTTGCGGACCTCGCGGCCACGCTGACGGCCGCGGCCGCGGATGCGTCTATCCTAATTAAGAGGAAAGGGGGTCCCGCCGATGACACGCTGGCCCACAGTCCTGCTGGCCCTGCTGATCCTCTCGACGGCCCTCCGGGGCCAGACGGACGGCGCCACCGCCGGCGATCTGCTCGAGTTCATCCCCGCCGTCGTGGCCGACTACGGCCAGGGCGAGCAGCTCCGCGGCGACGAGGTCCGCCCGCTGGTGGCGCCGCAGGTGCAGGCCATGCTGGCTCAGGGCCAGCGTCCGACGCCCGAGCAACTCCGGTCCTGGGCCTACGCGGTTGCCGAGGGCATGGTCAACCAGCGCCTGGCCCTGGCCGAGGCGTTGAAGCGCGGCGCCACGCTCGACCTCGAGGCCGGCCGGCGGCAGGTCGCCGAGCAGGAGGAACGCCTCGGCAAGCGCGCCTTCGCGCGCGCGCTGAAGCTCCAGGGCCTGACGGCCGACGAGCTCGCCCGGCACCTCGCCGAGAATGCCGCGGTACAGGCCTGGATGGCCACCGCAATGGACCGCAGCGGGGTGCCCACCGAGGCCGACGCCAAGGACACCTACGACCGCCACCCGGAGTCGTTCCAGAGGCCGGCGCAGGTCCACGTCTGGCATATCCTCCTGGCCGTCCCTGAGACCGCCTCGCCCGAGGTCGCGGAGGCGTCCCGTCAGCGCCTGCAGGCCCTCCGCGACGAGGTGGCGCAGGGCGTCTCGTTTGCGGCCCTGGCCGCGACGCACAGCGCCTGCCCAAGCCGTGCCCTCGGCGGCGACCTCGGCCTGCAGCCGGTCGGGCGCATGCCGCCGGCCTTCGAGGCGGCCGCCCTGGCCCTGGCGCCCGGCCAGATCAGCGAGCCGGTGCGCACGCCCCTCGGCTGGCACCTGATCCGCGGCGGCGTGGTCCTGCCGGCGACGATGGAGCCGTTTGAGCGGGTGCGCGACGACATCCTCGCGGCGATGCGTGTCGCGGCCGAGGCCAAAGCCCGCCAGAGCCTCTTCCAAGGCCTGCGTGAACAGGCCCGCGTGCGGCTCTACCTGGAGGCGCCATGAGCGCCGAACGGCCGGCCCCGGGCGACGGCAAGGCCGCGCGCGCAGCCAGGGAGTACTGGGATGGCCTCGCCGAGGCCTACCAGGACGAGACCGTCATCTCCTGCAGCCAGGTCCAC
>JAGVUW010000797.1 GCA_019136035.1 Verrucomicrobiota bacterium
CTCAACATCCACAACTCGACGGTGATGGTCACCCCGACCCTGTCCTGGGCCACGAGCACCTGGGGCGGCGAGCAGATCGACACGATCAAGCCGCCGGTGCGCACCCTGGACATCCTGCCGATGGATGCGTTCCGTACCGAGTTCATGGGCCGCCAGTGGGGCCTGCCGTCGGAGTTCCTCGTCTACGAGGGACAGCCCTACCGCAGCCGCGATGTCGAGGCCTACACCCTGCTGCATGGCGTCCTCATCCGGCCCCACGGCGACCCGGAGTCGCTCGCGCGCAGCGCGGCGCTGTGGCGGATGTACGACGGCTTCCCATTCAAAGACGCGGCGTGCTACCCGTACTGGGACAACGCCGAGCGCCTGAGCGTCGGCCCGGCGGGCGTCTACGCGACCGCCTGGGAGCGCCCTGGCGAGGGCCTCCTGGTCATCGTCAGCAACCTCGGCGCCGCCGCCGCGGACGCGACTGTCGCCCTCCAGCCCAAGGCCTTCCGCTGGACGCCGGCGCGGGTGACGGACGCCCTCTCGGGCGAGGCGGTGCCGTTCGCGGACGGCGCCGCGCGCTTTGCGCTGGAGCCGTGGCGGTACCGCTTCCTGAGGGTGTGGCCGGGGGGCGAGGGGACAGGGCCGCGGGGACGCGGCCCCTGGGCTCGGGACACGGACGGACACTGACCCTCACGGACGGACACGGACGGGGCCTTGCCGGCTCATAGCCTCGGGAGCGGTCGCGGCGTTGCGGCTCGTGGACGCGTTCGCGTCTGTGGACACTCGCGCTCCAGCAGACGTGGCGTGCGATGCTTCGTGGTGTTCCATCCAGCGCCCCCGGGCCCGGTGATCCGGCTGTAGCGGCGGCCGTCCCCGGCCGCTCTGCCTGGGCGCCAGCGGCGCCCGTTCCGGCTGTAGCGGCGGCCGTCCCCGGCCGCTCTGCCTGGGCGCGCCGAGCGTCGGCTCGGCCTGCCTTCCGGGCGGCGTTGGCGCCCGGGGCGGGTCCACGGCCGGCGCCGCGGACCACCTTGCCGGCGCCGTTGGCGCCCGGGGCGGGTGCGGGTATGGTGTGGCGCGGCGGCGGTTTTTGCGCCGGGTGGCGGCTTCAGGAGGCAGGACATGCGCAGGACGGCGGTAGCGAGGATCTGGGCGGCCGTGGTGGCCTTGGCTGTGGTGGCGGGCGCAGCGGAGCCGGTGCCGCCGGCACCGCCGGTGGAGCCGCTCATGCTGCCCCTGGGCGCCGCGGCCTGGAGTGGCGCCGTGACTGCAGTCGCGGCCGAGCCGGGCCAGCCGGCGCAGTTGCGCTGGCAGTTCGAGGCCATGGACGGCATCGTCTGCCGCGAGATCCCGCGCGACATGACCGGCTTCAACGCCCTGGCCTTCACCCTCGAGTCAGACCGCGCCACGACGAACCGCCTCTCGGTGATCCTCTACAGCCACAACGAGGCTGCCGAGGGGCCGGATTACTACCTCACGACCCTGCCGCTGGATTTCGCCGGGTCGCTCGAGGTTATCCTGGCCTTCGACGAGATGGGGGTGGTACGTCAGCCGCGCGGCTGGGACCAGGTTGACCAGTTGCAGTTCCACAACAACTGGTCGCGTGAGCCCGAGGTGGCGCCGCAGCAGTTGACCTTCAGCCGGATGCGGCTGATGCGTCTGCCGCCGGGGGGCGCCAAGGGCCCGCGTCTGGACGACGAGGCCTTCTTCGCGATGCTCGATCTGGACCGCCCCGAGCTCGCGGCGGTGCGTGAGGCCTGGCGGGCGGGCGATGCGGCCGGTGCGCGGCGGGCCTTGGCGACGCATGTGCGGCAGCGTCAGGCGCCGCTGTGGACGGTCCGGCCCGAAGACCGCCCGTCGCTCGGGGCGACGCCGCCGGCGGCCCATCCGGGGATCGAGAAGGGCGGGCGCTACCAGGCTGTGGCGGCGTTGGCGGCCTCCGGCTGGCAGTGTCTGCGTCTGCCCCTGGCGGACTTCCGTGCCGAGGGCACGCCGGTGGGCTGGGAGTGGGTCTCCGGGCTGCGTCTGAGCTGGCGTGTCGAGGGCGACCCGTACGACGGCCGCGAGCTGCATCTCGACGACGTCGCCCTGGTCGGCCCCGGCGGCCGGCGCAGCCTGGGCGACTTCGAGAGCGAGGCCACCGGCTGAGATGGGCTCTATCGTGACGAGAGTCAGGCCAAGCAGGGCCGCGCCTCCGGGCGCTGGTGGTTCCCGGAGATCTTCCCATCGGCGGCCTGTCAGCGCTATCCGGCCGACTGGCGGCCGTATGAAGCGCTCGAGCTGTGGGTGCGCGTTGGGCGGCCCGGCGACCGCCTTGAGATCACTGTCGCCTCGGCCCTGCCGGATACCCGCCGCGCCGATGAGATCCTGACGCGGACCTTCACCATCGGCGGCTTCAAGAAGCATCCCTACGCCTTTGGCGAGCGCATCGACTGGTCGGCCAACGCCATGACCGAGGGCGAGTCACGCACCATCGAGTGGAATGCCCAGCTCAACCGCCACTTCCACTTTGCCGACCTGTACGGCGCCTACTGGACCAGCGGCGACGAGCGCTACGCCGCCGAGCTGGCGGCGCAGATGCGCGGCTGGATCGAGGACAACCCGGTGCTGCTGATGCGTTCGGGGAACAGCCCGTACCACCACGCCTGGGAGACGCTCAACACCGGCATACGCCTGCACAACACCTGGCCGGAGACCCTGGCGCGCTGCCGTCAGTCGCCGGCCTTCACCGACGACGTGATCATCCTGGTGATGAAGTCGGTCGCCGAGCAGGTCCGCCACCTCCTGCGTCACCCGAGCCGCGGCAACTGGCTGACGGCCGAGTCGCTCGGGGTCTACACCAGCGGCGTGCTCTACCCCGAGTTCCGCGACGCGGCGGCGTGGCGCGCCCAGGCCTTGGAGAGGCTCTATCGCCAGCTCGACGAGGAGGTCTACCCCGATGGCATGCAGTTCGAACTGGCCCTCGGGTACAACACCTGGGTGCTCTCGGAGTTCGTGCAGGTGCTGCGGCTGGCGCGGCTGAACGGCCTGTTGGAGGAGGTCCCGGCGGACTACCGATCGCGGCTGGCGAAGATGTACGAGTACCTCATGAAGGTGAGCCGCCCGGACGGCACCGCCTTCGGGCTCAACGACGCCGGTGACGCCAATGTCCGGCGCCTCCTGATCGACGGCTTCGACCTCTTCCCGGAGCGTGCCGACTTTGTCTATCCGGTGACGCTGGGCCGCACCGGCCGGGCGCCGATGAGTGACAGTGCGGCGATGCCGTACACGGGTCACTACGTCATGCGTACCGGCTGGGACGCCGCGGCGCGTCTTCTGCACCTGGACAGCGGCCCCTTCGGAGCGGGCCACCAGCACGAGGACAAGCTCTCGATGCTGGTCTACGCGCATGGCCGGCCGCTGCTGGTCGAGGGCGGGGTGGTGATGTACGACCGCTCGCGCTGGCGCACCTACGTCCTGCAGACGCGGTCGCACAACACGGTGATGATCGACGGCATGGAACAGCACCGCCGCGCCGACCGCGACTCCTACGTGCGCCCCCGGCCGTGGACCGCGCCGACGCCCGACGGCGACGAGACGCGGTGGGCCAGCGCCGATGGCGTCGACTGGTGCGAGGGCTGGTACCGCGGCGCCTACCGGCCCTACCGCGGCTTCGATGCCGCCGGGCCGGCGCCGGCGCTCCTCGAGGGCGTCAGCCACCGCCGCGGGGTGCTCTTCGTCAAGCCGGACTTCTGGATTGTCCATGACACGGTCCAGGCCGAGCCGGCCGGGCCGCATCGCGCCGAGGCGCTGTTCCACATCCACGCCGAGACCGCCGAGGTCACTGCTGGCGGCGGCGTCATCGCGACCTCGGCGAAGGGCCCCGGGCTGCTGCTGCAGCCGATTGGCGCGACGGTGCCGAGCGCGAGCCTGGTCGATGGCCAGGGCGACGAGCCGGTGCAGGGCTGGTCCCGGCAGTACGGCCGCGTCGTCGAGGGCGTGCCGATGCGGGCGGTACCGACGGCACTGCTGTCCTGGCCGTGGGATGGCCATGGCGATCTGGTGACCGTGCTTTGGCCGACGGCGCCGGGCGAGCGCGTGTCCCTGTCGCCTGCGGCTCTCCCGATCACCGCCGGCAACGGCCTGGCGGCCGGTTTCCAGGTAGCCCCCGGCGACAGCGTCGCGGTCTACCTCCGCAACGACACGCCGGGCCAGCGCCTCGAGGCCGGCGGCGGCGCCACCGACGGCGAGGTCGCCTTCCTCGGGGTCCTGCCGGGGAAGGGCCTGCGCGCCTGCCTGGTTAACGGCCGCAGCCTCGAGGGCCAGGGCGTGCTCCTGCGTCTCGAGCCGGCCGGCACTGCCGCCGCCACCGCCTGGGGCGAGGACGTCATCGTCGTCGCCAGCGACGTCGCCGGCCGCCTGGCGCTGCGCTGCGCCGCCTGGCCGGCCGGCACGACGCCACGCGTCCAGGCCCTCGGCCGCGACTGGCGCCCGACCGGGTCGGCCGAGGCCAGCCTGGCCGACGGCATCCTGAGCTGGAACGCCCAGGCCGGGGTCGCCTACGAAGTCGCCTGGGGGACGGGATCCGCCTACGCACGGCGCGCGCCGGAGGCCCTCGCCGCGGCCGGCCGGCCGCAGCTCGACTTCACGGTGCGGGCCCTGGCCGAACTCCCGGCGGCGCGCGGCCAGCGCCTCAGGGTCCAGGCCGAGGACTTCAGCGGCCAGACCGGCGGCGAGGTCGAGGTCACGGCCGACAAGGTCGACGCGGTCGGCCGCAGTTTCCTGCACTGGGACCAGCCGGGACACGCCGTCGAGTACAACGTCGAGATCCCCGTCGCCGGCGCCTACGCGCTGACGCTGCGCTACTGCACTGCCGACGAGCAGGCGCGCCGTGCCATCCTCGTCGACGGCGCCCTCCCGGATGCGTCTCTGGGCGCCTGCAACCTGCCCTGGACGGGCGGCTGGAGCAGCACCGCCAGCGACTGGCGTCTGATGACCGTCCCCGGTGCCGATGGCAAGCCCTTCCGCTTCCACCTGACGGCCGGCCGTCACACCCTGCGCCTGGTCAATGTCCAAGGCAGTGCCAACCTCGACTGGCTCTCCCTGCACGACCCCGACCAGGCGCCCTGACGGAGATCCCGCCAGGGCGGCAGGGACGTTTCCTCGGCCGCCCTCCTGGGAGCGCCGAGGGTCGGCTCGGCTACTCTCCGGGCGCCGTGGACGGCGCCCGTGGTCGCGCTCGGCTCGCGCGACCTACTTGCCGCGGCGGTGGCCTGGCTCGTACGAAACTTCGCGTCGTTGTGCTGTCGGCGCCGTTCCGGCTCGTGGACGCGTTCGCGTCTGTGGACACTCGCGCTCCAGCAGACGTGTCCAGCGATGCTCCGCCATGCCACTTCCGGCGTTCTGCGCCGGTGAAGTGGCTGTAGTGGCGGCTGTCCCCAGCCGCGCTCCTGGGCGCCGGCGGTGCCCAGGAGCCATGCGCAGGGATGCGCATGCCACCCCGGCATAGGCGGCGCCCGGGAGCCACGCGCAGGGATGCGCATGCCACCCCGGCATAGGCGGCGCCCGGGAGCCACGCGCAGGGATGCGCATGCCACCCCGGCATAGGCGGTGCCCAGGGGCCATGCGCAGGGATGCGCATGCCACCCCGGCATAGGCGGCGCCCGGGAGCCATGCGCAGGGATGCGCATGCCACCCCGGCATAGGCGGCGCCCAGGAGCCATGCGCAGGGATGCGCATGCCACCTCGGCAGGGACGTCGCCCGTGCTCGCGCTCGGCTCGCGGGGCCCACTTCTCCGGCGCGCCCGGTGGTCGTCGCACCGCAGAAAGCCCGTCACCACGCGCTTTTTCGCGTCTTTGGCCCTTGATTTCCCCGTGGCATCGCGTTAGCGTGGCTTTGTCCGGGCGGTTTGGGAGCCGCCTGGCGACATGGTGAGGGGACGGTACACGCCGCGGCCGGGAGGCCGCGGGCTCGTGAGGATCGACGGTCACATCGCGGTGTGGGAGCCGCGTTGTTGCCTGGAGGGACCTGCGCAAGGTGCGGCCTGGGAGCCGCGTCGCTGCCTTGAAGGTGCCAGGGGATGCCGCGCCACCGCGTGCGGCATGGACTCGCGGATCGTCACGGAGGAGGAGGTTGCCATGTTGCGTCTTCTTGTCGTGCTGTCTGGTGTCGCCTTGGGAGCATGGGGGGCCTACATCGACCTCCCCGCGCAGGCCTTCAGCCTGGGCGTGGGAAACGGCTCGGAGGCGACGGTGACCTTCGCGCCGTTCGACGATCTCAACGGGGCGCGTCGTTTGGCGGCGGTGACTCTGAGTCTCGATGCCGCCCTGAGTGCCGCCGCCACTGCCGAGAATCTCTCCGCCAATCCGAACACGCTCACCCTGCAGTTGCTTGGCGGCCACGTCCTCGCCAGCGCCCCCGGCGGCCTGGCGGCGGATGCCGTCTTCTCCTTCGCGCCGGTCGCGGCCGCGGTGGCGGCGGCGGACGGGACCGCCGATAGCGGTCCAGACTACCATGACTTCGGGACCGTCTCGGCCACCGCTCCGACGATCACCGCGACCCTCACCTCAAACCTCGATGGCTTCATGGGGCCCGACTCCGCCCCCGTCGTCCTCGACGCCGGAGGAGTGTTCTTCGTGAGCGGGACGGCAGACCACACTTACACCACCGACGTCACGGCCACCGGGAGTGCCGCCCTGCGCTACACCTACGACCTGGTGCCGACGCCGGAGCCGACCGGTGTGCTGCTGTTGGGGCTGGGGGCGCTTCTGGTGCTGTGGCATCGTCTGCCGCGTCGGGAGGCCGTGCCGGCGGTATGAGGTCAGTGCGCGCCGCCGGGAGGGGCGGGCGCATCGGAGGAGGGCGCCCCCGGGAGGCGACTCCCGGGGGCATCTTTCCAGGGGCAGCGCACGGCGTTGCCGGCGCGAGGGCGTCGCCGTGGCAGCGGGGTCTGTTTGTTCCTGGACGCCGGGGAGCGTCCGAGGGGAGGGGCCCCCGGGAGGCGACTCCCGGGGGCATCTTCCTTCATGGGGCCCAGTCGGGGCCGGCTACTGGGAACCGTGGCGTCGTGGTGCTGCCGACGTCACCGCGGCTCGTGGACGCCTTCGCGTCTGTGGCCGCGCGGTCTCCAGCGGAGGCGCCGCGGGTTCACTTGCCGGTGAGGGCGATCAGCTCGCCGCCGCGGCGCATGGACTCGGTGGCGCCGATGACCAGTTCGAGGGACTTGCAGGCGTCGGCATAGGGCGACAGGACGAGGTCCTGGTCGTTCTCGAGGATGGCGTCGAGGAAGGCCTCGTCGCACTCCTGGCCGTAGTCGTTGCCGGCCTTGCCCTCGATGAGGAGGTCCTTCTTCTGGATCTTGAAGGCGCCGCCGAGGCCGTAGGTCATCTGGCCTTCGCGGGTGTAGACGAGGAAGTCGCCATTGCCGAAGCCGGCCGGGGAGAAGCAGCCCGTGGTCATGGTGGCCACGACGCCGCTCTTGAAGTGCATGGTCACGGCCGAGGCGTCCTCGGTGTCGTAGTCGGGGACGCCGGTGACGATGCCCTCGCGGGCCATGCCGGAGACGGCGGTGACCTCGCCGAGGAGGTAGCGCAGGACGTCGTAGTTGTGGATGGTCTGCTCGATGACCTGGCCGCCGGAGTGCTGGCGCTGGCGCCACCACCAGACCATGGGCAGGCCGCCGAGGCGGAAGCATGACACCATGCCGATCTGCTCGCCAGCCAGCCAGGCCTTGACCCGCGGCAGGGTGTCGACATAGCGGCACTGGAAGCCGACCGCGCTGATCAGCTTGGCCTTCGCCAGGGCGGCGCGGACCTTGCGGGCGTAGGCCATGCTCAGGCTCATCGGCTTCTGCACGAAGAGGTGGAGGCCCTTCTCGATGGCCATCAGCTCCATGCCGTCGTGGGCACTGGGCTCGACGCAGACGAAGACCGCGTCGAGCTTCTCCTTGTCGAGCATGTCGGCGTAGGCCGTGTAGGGCTTGGCCTGGAAGCGCTTGGCGGCAGTCTCGGCGCGGTCCGCGATCTTGTCGCAGACCGCCACGACGCGGGCCTTGCTCGTCTTCTCCATGTGACCGAAGTGGTACTGGGCAATACCGCCGCAGCCGATGAAACCGACTCTGACCTTGTCCATCTCTCTGGCCTCCTTGCGCAGACACACGCGGGAACGACGCTCACAATCTAGCGGTGCCGCCAGGGCGGTCAACCGGAGCCGGAAGAGGGCGAGCGGGAGGGAGGACGAGGGCGAGGACGAGGGGGGCGAGGAGGAGGAGGGGGGCGAGGGGGAGGGCGAGGGGGAGGAGGGCGAGGAGGAGGACGAGAACGAGGACGAGGGGGAGGAGGTCAGACAGGTCAGACGGGTCGGACAGGTCAGACTTGTCAGACAGGTCGGACTTGTCAGACGGGGCCGTGCCGGGGTTTGGCGGTGTGGGTCTTGACATTGGGCTGGTGGGAGGGGTAGACTCCTAGGGTGGCGTCGGGCCGCATGGCTGGCCTGGCGTCGTCGGCGCGGCCGCGGCGGCACGCGGGCGCGGCTTGGCCTGGAGGGCCTGACCATGAGCACCCCGTTCCCATTTGGCAGCCAGTACCTGCGCGGCCTGACGCCGCATCCGGAGGACTGGGAGCTCGACCTGGCGCGGATGAAGGCGCTGGGCTTCACGCATGTCCGGGCCTGGCTGGTGTGGGGGGTTCTCGAGCCGAGTCCGGGCGAGATCGACGTCGACAGCGTCCGCGGCTTCCTGGACCTGGCGCAGGCGCGGGGGCTGAAGGTCATCCTGCTCTTCCACCTGCATGGATGTCCGGAGTGGGCCATACGCTCGCAGCGGGCCTGCTGGTACGTGGACAAGCGCGGTCAGCCCTTCGAGCCGCAGGCGCGGTCGAACACCCCGAGCGGCGGCTGGCCGGGCCTATGTCCGGACCACGCCATTGCGGCGAGTCTTGAGGAGAAGTTCATCAAGGCGATGGTGACGCGTCTGGGTTCTCATCCGGCCCTGGCGGCATGGGAGCCGATGAACGAGCCGCACATGTGGGTGGACACCGAGTCGAGTCCGCCGGGGGTCTTCTGTTACTGCGAGGCGACGCGGTCGGCCTTTCGCGGCTGGCTGAAGGCGCGCTATGGCACCCTGGCGGCGCTGGGGCGCTCGTGGGGGCGGCCGTTGCGTGCCTGGGACGACGTGCGGCCGCCGACGTGGCAGTACGGCTTCAGCGACTGGTGTGACTGGCGGACCTTCGCGGCCGAGTCGATCTGCGGTCATGTGCGTCGGCGTGCCGAGGTGATCCGGGCGCACTCGGGGGTGCCGGTGATGGCGCACGCGTGGGGCGGCGGCTCGGTGCTGTGTCCGGACCTGGGCGCCATGGCCTTCGACGACTGGAAGCAGGCCGAGGTCGTCGACCTCTGGGGCTGCAGCGGCTTTCCGCGGACCCTGCCGGAGGTGGTCTCGCTGGGGCTGAGTCTGGACAGCACGCGGAGTGCCGCGGCGGGTCGGCCGTTCTGGCAGGCCGAGCTGGGTGCGGGTGACATCGGCAGCGGCCTGGATCGCGCCGGCCGGGTGCCGCCGGAGTGGCTGGCGCTGTGGAGCTGGGAGTCGATACGCCATGGCGTCAAGGGCCTGCTGTACTGGCAGTTCCGGAAAGAGCGTCAGGGCTCCGAGCTGGGTGCCTACGGCCTCACCGACTACGCCGGCGAGGCGACGCCGAACGCGGTCGCGGCGGCGGCGGTCGGCGCCAGTCTGAACCGCCATGCGGAGGCCTTCCTGGCGGCCACGCCGGAGCCGGCGCAGGTGGCCCTCCTCTTCAGCTATCAGAGCCGCATGGTCGACTGGGCGCAGCACCGTCACTGCCGGCTGAGCCGGTCGGCGCTGGCGGGGTACTACCACCTCTTCTGGCAGTGCAGCACGCCGGTGGACATCCTCCATGACGAACGCCTCGACGCGGCGACGCTGAGCCGGTACCGCCTGGTGATTCTGCCGATGCCGGTGTGTCTGGCCGCCGGCGTGGAGGCCGTCCTGGCTGAGTACGTGCGCCAGGGCGGCTGCCTGCTCTCGGATCCGTATCTCTGTGCCCTGACGCCAGACCGGGAGCTCGACACCTGCGTCCCCGGCCGCGGCCTGGACCGCCTCTTCGGCTGTCGCGAGGACGACATCCACCGCGCCGCCGGCGCGGTGGCGCTGAGCCTGCCGGACGGCCGTCATGGCGTCGTGCGCGGCTCATCTCTGCAGGCGGGCTGGGTGCCGACGGCGCGGTCCGAGGTGGTGGCCGCCTACGCGGATGGCTCCCCGGCGGTCCTGTCGCACCGCGTCGGCGCGGGCCGCGCGGTGCTCAGCGGCGTCCATCTCGGCATGGGCTGGTCGCCCGAGGTGAGCCTGGGTGACGACCTGCGCCTCCTCGAGAGCGCGGTTGCCGACGACATCGCCGCCGAGGTTGTCCTGGACTGCGCCTCCGACGCCGGGGTGCGCTCGACGCTGCGTCTGCCCGACGGCGTGGTCGCCAGCCTGCTCGAGGTCCCGGACGGCCGTGCCATCGTGGTCGCGATGAACCTGCGTCCCGAGCCGGTGCGGGGCGTGGTGGCGATCGCGCAGCGGGCCTTCGCTGGGGCGATGCGCATCGACGGCGCGGCGGATGTCCCGGCTGAAATCGGTGCGGATGGCCTGGCGCTGGATCTCCCCGGCCTGGGCTGCGGCGTCTTCCTGCTGACGCCGTGAGGCGGCAGGCGGTGCTACATTGTCGCGGTCAGCAGGTCAGCGCACGCCGCCTGACCGATAGGAGTGACGCGGCGTGCTTCGCGAAGGGTCCAGGCCAGGAGAGTCTCCCATGGTTCCGCCACTGCGTCTCGATTCATTGAAGGCCTACGCCTTTCGGATTCCGCTGCGGACGCCCTTTCGGATCAGCGTTGGTGAGGTGACCGACAAGGAGGGGGTGCTGTTCGAGGCCCGCTGCGGCGATCTGGTGGGCTGGGGCGAGGCGGCGGTGGACGGCGTGCCCTACTACACCTGGGAGACCGTCGGGTCGGTCCTGGACGTAGCGCGGCGGGCCCTGGGTCCGGTGGCGGGGAGTCGTGCCTGGGGTCATCCCGCCGAGCTGGTCGAGGCGATGGACGCCTTCAACGGGCACTCCTTTGCCAAGGCCGGCATCGAGGCGGCGCTCTGGGATCTCTTTGGCAAGGCCGCGGGTCGCAGCGTGGCCTCGCTGATCGGCGCGGAGCGCGCCTGGGTCGAAGCCGGCCCGAGCCTCGGGATCAAGGCCTCGCCGGAGGCCCTGGTCAAGGCGGTGGGCGAGGCCCTCGACGAGGGCTGGCGCCGGGTCAAGATCAAGGTGATGCCGGGCCGCGACGTGGCCTTCATCGAGGCGGTCCGTCGGCGTTTTCCGGAGATGACGCTGATGGTCGATGCCAACAACGCCTACCTGCCGCAGGACATCGAAACCCTGGCGGGGTGGGATGCCTACCGGCTCCTGATGATCGAGCAGCCCCTGGACCGGCACGACCTCCACTACCACGTCGAGCTGTGCCGGCGGCTGCAGACCCCGATCTGCCTGGACGAGAGCATCGAGACCGTGCATCTGGCCGACTGCGCCCTGCGCATGAAGGCGGCGGACATCATCAACCTCAAGGTCGGCCGCGTCGGCGGCCTGGTGAACAGCCTGCGGGTGCACGACCTGGCGGTAGCGGCGGGCTGTCCGCTCTGGATCGGCAGCCGTGTGACCACCGGCGTCGCCGAGGCGAGCTACCTGGCGGCCGCGGCGCTGCCGGGCGTCACGCTACCCTCGGATGTCGGCGCCGGACGCGCCTACCTCAGTGAAGACATCGTCACGCACTTCTTCGAACGCCGCAACGGCTGCGAGTTCAGGGTGCCATCGGCCGACGAGCCCGGCTTCGGGGTCGAGGTCGACCGCGACCGGCTCGAGCGCTACACCGCCGCCGTGGTCGAGATCCCGCTGCGCTGACCCGGAAGCTGCGCCGACGGCGCCGCTTCCGGGTCTTGGCCGTGAGCCTCGTCGTGATCCTTGTCTTCCGGAGTTCGGAGTTCGGAGTCCGGAGTTCGGAGTTCGGAGGACGAGGACGAGGACAGGGATTGGCATGGCGCCCCGGGTCCGGGGCTCTTTGTCGTGACCCTAATCGTGATCCTTGTCTTCGGGAGTCCGGAGTTCGGAGTTCGGAGTCCGGAGTTCGGAGTCCGGAGTCCGGAGTTCGGAGTTCGGAGGACGAGGACGAGGACGAGGACAGGGACTCTACACCGGGGTCGGGTGGTAGGTCGAGTAGCGCAGGCCGGGGTTGAGGGCCAGGCCGCCGCCGGGGATGGCCAGCGAGCCGCAGGCGCAGACGTAGCAGGACGGATCCTGGCCGAGCTCGTCCTTGAGGTCATCCCACATCTCGCGGGTCTCGGTGCTGACGTAGAGCTTGACCTCCTTGTCCCAGCGCCGCATCTCGCGGATGAGGTGCTGGTAGATCATGCGGCGGGTCTCGTGGGGGAAGGGCCCGACGCGCCGTTCGCGCTCCTTGAGGGTCGGTGCCGCGGCGCGTGCCGCCTCGACGCACTCCGGGTCGAGGTGTTCCATGGGCAGGGTCTGGCTCATCGACTCGAAGGTATTCCATATATAGAGCGAGAATCCGATCGACTCGGGTCGGCTCAGGGTGACGGCCTGGCGGAGCAGTTCGGCGTACTCCTCGCGCCAGTTGCGGACCGGAATGACCGGCTTGAGCTTGTAGCGCACGGGGATGCCCATCGCCTGGCACTTGCGGCCGGCCTCGATGCGTTCCAGGGGCGTGCCGGCGCCTGGCTCCATGTATCGCGAGACGGTCTCGCAGGGGACACTCCAGACGCCGACGAGGCGGTCCTTGTGCGGCAGATCGGCGAGCCAGTCGACGTTGCCGCTGCCGGTATGGAAGTGCCCATAGCGCTCCTCGTACTGGGCGAGTTTGCGCGAGAAGAGGTCGTGGAGGCCGTATTCGGGCTCGAGGGTGATGAGGTCAGCGCCGTGGAGGATCATGCGGAAGACGCGGTTCCACGGGTTGTTCTCGATGACGGGCCCGACGATGCGCTCCATGTACTCTTCGAGGTTGAGGGCGATGCTGAGGAACTTGCCGGCGCGGCCGGCGCCGCAGTAGAGGCAGCCGTGGGAGCAGCCGACGAC
The DNA here is from genome assembly GCA_019136035.1 of Verrucomicrobiota bacterium. Classification (GTDB taxonomy): domain Bacteria; phylum Verrucomicrobiota; class Lentisphaeria; order Oligosphaerales; family JAFGRS01; genus JAGVUW01. Next base: position 13,087 of record JAGVUW010000797.1, read on the forward strand.
GGTGCCGAAGTTATAGGTCGGCCAGCAGACGCAGTCCTCGATGCGGTCGCGCTGGTGCGGGTGCTGGTCGATGGCGGTGCCCATGTGGCCGAAGATGGAGCCGAGGGTGTCGAGGCTGGTGCCGGCCGGACAGCGCGCCAGGAGTGGCCGCAGGTCGGGTCGGCGGTAGCTCAGGTCGATGGTGGTGAAGACCAGCGGGCGGAGGTAGGAACGCACCGCTCCGGCGGGCACCACGGCCGGCGGCCAGAGCGCCTTGAGCTCGGCCACCACCTCGGGGAGGTTCGCCTCGGTGATCACGGTGACAGCGGCGCGGTCCAGGCCGAGGCCGCCGAGCATGCGGTCCAGGCGCACCAGGCACTCGGGGCTCTGGTAGACGCGGTCGAGGGCGTAGACCTTCAGAGGCTTCAGGGCATACATGGCCGTCTCTCCGTGCTTCGCCGAGGTGATGCGGCGCCATAAGGCGCCGGGCGTGTCTACCTTACGCCGTCAACGCGGCGCGGCAACACCCCGGCAGCCGGTCCGTCGCGTTCGGGCGGCGGTGCGCCTGAGGACACGCGCCGCTGCAGCCGCCTCGTCGGCGCACGGGCGCGCCGGATTATGGCTAAGCGGAAGATCGCTCGCCACCTGTGCTGGAGCGCGAGTGTCCACAGACGCGAAGGCGTCCACGAGCCGCAACGGCGTCGACGCCACAACGACGCGATGCCTCCTACGAGCCGCCCGACTCGACGGTGGCATTGCCACCCGCGGTGCGGCGGTTGCATCGGTGTCGGAGGGCTCTATGGTGAGGGCGGTGCCCGTCCCGGCGGTTACGGAGGAGCGCGTCATGTCCGAGTTTGCGATTCCGCAGAGCGAGTTCGAGGCCCGTTTGACGGCCACGCGCGCGGCCATGGCGGCGCAGGGCCTGGATCTGCTCCTGGCCTTCTCGACCGAGAGCGAACCGGCCCATGTGCGTTACTACGCCGACTACTGGCCGAGCTTCGAGACCGCGGCGGTGCTGATCAGCGTCGACGGCCCGGCGGCCCTGCTGATCGGCCCGGAGAGCCGCACCTACGCCACGGCGCGGACGCGGATTGGCCGTGTCATCCAGCTCATGGACTTCCGCGAGTCCTCGCAGCCGGACTACCCGGGGAGCCGCCTGCCGACCTGGCGCGACATCGTGGCGGAGTTCACGCCGCGCCGCGTCGGCATCGCCGGCTGGCACATGTTTCCGCACACGATCCTCGCGGCCTTGCGCGAGGCGCTTGGCAGTGCGGTCAGCGTGGTGCCGGCCGACGCGGTGGTCCGCAGCGTCTCGATGCGCAAGAGCGCGAATGAGCTGCGCTGTCTGCGCGAGGCGGCGCGGCTGTCGGAGATCGGCTTTCAGGCGGTCCTCGAGGGCATTCGGCCGGGCCTGACCGAGTGCCAGCTCGTCGGCCTGGCCACCGGGGCGATGCTGGCGGCCGGGGCCGAGGCGACCGGGTATCCGATCTGGTGCTGCTCCGGGCCGAACTCGGCGCAGGCGATCAGCCGGCCGTCACTGCGGCCGGTGCAGACCGGCGAGGTCATCCACTTCAGTATCGGCGCCAAGGTCGCCGGCTACAGCGCCAGCATCGGCCGGCCGGTGGTGCTCGGGCACTGCCCGGACGAGCTGCGGCGCTTCCTGCAGGTCGGCCTCGACGCCGAGACCATGACCATCGACCTGATGCGCGCCGGCACCGCCGCCGCCAGCGTCGCCCAGCGCGTCCATGACTTCATCCGCTCGAAGGGCTACGGGGATGCCATCCTCTACGGCCCGGCGCACGGCTGCGGCCAGATGGAGTGCGAGTATCCGTTCCTGGAGACCTCGTCGACCTACACGCTTGAAGAGGCCATGGCCTTCATGGTCGACATCTTCCTGAGCCGTGCCGGTCAGGGCTTCCGCTGGGAGGACGGGATTGTCGTCCGCGACGGCCCGGCCGAGGAGCTGTCGAGCTTCGGGCGGCGGCTGAACATCCTGGAGGTCTGAGCATGGTCATCGACGTCCATGGCCATCTGGGCCAGATCAACCAGGCGCCGTTCTGGGCCGCCGACGCGGCCCGTCTGGAGGCCTTCCTGAGCGCGTCCGGCGTGGATGCTCTCTGGGTCTCCTCGTCGCGCAGCCTGATGTACGACGCGCGCGAGGGCAACGCCGAGCTGTCGCGGGCGCTGCGGCAGGCGCCGCGGCTGCGCGGCTACGTCACCGTCAACCCGGTCTTCCCGGAGTCGATCGCCGACCTGGCGATGCTCCAGGGCGAGACGGGCTTCATCGGGGTCAAGGCCCACCCGGACTACCACGGCTACGACCTGCGTTCGGCCTCGGCGCGGGCCTTCCTGGACGAGGTGGCCCGGCAGGTGCCGCTGATGCTGTTCCATGTCTCGTGCATGCCCGGCACCGGCTTCGCCGATGCCGAGCGCGTCGCCGAGTTCGCCGGGCGGCACCCGGACACGCGCTTCATCCTGGCGCACCTGGCCGGCATCTTCCAGAATCCCCTCTATCCGTACTTCCCGAATCTCCAGGGCCTGGAGCGCGTGGCGGCGCTGCGTCTGGAGAATGTCTTCGTCGACACGGCGCACTTCCTGATGTACGTCTATCCGGGGGTGATGGAGCGGGCTGTCGAGCTGATCGGCGCCGGCCACCTGGTCTTCGGCACCGACGCGCCCCTGCAGGGCCCGGCGCAGATGCGTTTTGCCGTGGAGACCATCCGTGCGCTGCCGATACCGCCGGCCGACCGCGAGCGCATCCTGCATGGCAATGCCGAGGGCCTGCTGGCCTGGATTACTCGCGAAGCACCCGCGCCTCTTGCTCAAGGCCAGCCCTGAGCAAGAGGCCGCAAGTGCCTCGCGTCGAAGCCCGAAGGGTGACCCGTTCAAGAGCCGCCGTGCGGCGCGTGAGTAGGTCAGGCTTGCCCATCGGCGGCCGTCCTGAGGTCGGTCGGGCGGTTGCAGCCATGACCGGCGTTGCCGCGGCGGCGGTCTCGTAGGAACGATCGCGGCGTGGTGCTGCCGACGCCGTGGCGGCTCGTGGACGCGTTCGCGTCTGTGGACACTCGCGCTCCAGTGCGTGGTGCGAGCGATCCGTTGGTGGTGTTCCATCCGGCGCCAGGGCGCCGGGGAAGGCGCTGTAAGAAGGAGTCACCCGAGCGATGAAATTCCGCGACCGTCTGTGGATCTGGGGCCAGGACCCGGGCTGCCACCACCGCAATGCCCAGGGCGTCAACACCTACAACCTGCCCGGCGTCAACCGCATGGACGCGCGCCAGGGCTGCGACTGGCTGGGCATCTCGCGGTGCTGCCGGGTGGCGATGTGGTCGGGGCCCTTTCCGCCGTTCGATGGTGAGGCGGAGAAGATCAAGGATCTCGACGAGGTGGTCTGGTCGGCCATCGGCGCCGGCGGCGTGCAGCGCCACAACAACGACTGCAGCGACCTCGACGAGGTCCTGCGCATGGCGGCGCGCTATCCGAATGTCCGCGGCGCGGTCCTGGACGACTTCTTCACCTCGGTGCAGGAGGCCGGCCGGCGGCCGGCGCGGCACTCGATCGAGAGCATACGCGGCATGCGTGACCGCCTGCACGGCTTTCCCGGGCGGCCCCTGGAGCTCTGGATGGTCTGGTACAGCTACCAGTTCGGCTTCGATGTCCAGGACTACGTCGACCTTGCCGACGTGCTGACGCTGTGGGTGTGGAAGGGCTCCGAACTGGACCGCCTCGAGGCGGGCATGCAGACCATCCTGGCGCGCACCCCCGGCAAGCGCCGCCTGGCGGGGTGCTACCTCTGGAACTACGGCGAGCGCTGCCCGCTGAGTCTGGAGGCCATGCAGCGGCAGTGCGAGACCTACCGCGAGTGGATCCACAAAGGCTGGATCGAGGGCATCATCTTCTGCTCGAACTGCATCTGCGACATCGGCCTGGAGACCGCCGAGTGGACGCGCCGGTGGATCGCCGCGGTCGGCGACGAGGAGTGCTGAGGGAGGGGGGAGGATCGCCAACCACCGGTGCGGCGGCTCGGCGCGGGGTATCCTGGGAGCGCCGACCGCCGGCCGCCGACCGCCGGCCGCCGACCGCCGGCCGCCGACCGCCGAAGCAGGCCCGGCCCGGTCCGTGTCCGTCCGTGCCGGTCCGTGTCTGTCCGTGTCCCGAGTCGGCAGGCCGCGTCCACGCGGCCCCGATGTCGCCGCGCGTCGGCTCCGCGCGCCTCCGGCGCCGGGAGCGGCGCGCCGCCGCTACTTGCCCAGGGGCATCCAGAAGGGCACCGAGAGATTGCCGGCCTGGTCGCGGGCCCGGCAGCGCAGCCAGGCGTGGTCGCCGGTCATCTTGGCGCGCAGGCTGTTGAGGTCGGCGCCGGTGCGCGGCAGGGCGTCGGTCCAGAGGACCTTGTCGGCGGCGTCGACGCACTCCACCTGCAGGTCGGCGACGCCGCTGGCGTCGAAGGCGTACCACTGCAGCGGGTCGGCCTGTCCGGCGGTGCCGGTGCCATGCAGGAAGACATCGTCGAGGCAGAGCGCCTCCTGGTGTCGTGTGTTGCGGCGCTGGATGTTGACCGAGCTGACGATGGTGTTGGCGAGGACGCTGTCGGCGACCCCGGCGGCCTTGAGCCCATCGCGGACATTGAAGGCGAGGCGGTGCCAGGTCTCCTCCTCCCAGTCGACCTTCACCGAGCGGTTCAGTTCGGTGTTGGCCGAGCCTGGCTCGTTGAGCGACAGGGTGTAGGTGCGGCCGTCGGTGGTGGTGAGCACGACCTGGACCGTCACCGGCCGGCGCGGCCGGATGTCGGGCCGGCGGATGCGGAAGGACAGCCATGGGTGGTCGGCGGGCTTCCAGGTCACGGCCCGCGTCAGGTCGGCGTTGGCCTGGTAGCTGAGGTGCTGGAGGTAGGGGCTCTCGCCGGGCCTGTGGACCACGTTCACGGCGTTGTACTGGCCGGGGCTGAAGGCGGCGGTGGTATTGCGGTAGCCATCCCAGTTCCACCACCAGTGCACGCTGCTGTTGAACTGCAGGTAGTACCAGGCCGGGCCGGTCTTGTCGCTGGCGAAGTCGACCTTGATCGGGACGCTGAGGCGCTCGGTCGGGTTGCCGGCGCCGTCGACGATGCCGTCGATGGCGAACTCGATGGCATCGCCGTTCTTGGCGGCGTCGAGCTGGCCGCGGCAGAGCAGCGGGTAGTTCAGCACCAGACGGTCGTGCTGGGCGCTGTGCAGGAAGAGGTTGGTCCAGCCGGGGATCTGGACCTTGGCGCCGGCCACGAAGAACGTCGCCTTCTCGATGGCCCAGGGGGCGCCGCCGTGGTTGTTGAAGGTGATGCCGAGGTGGACGCCGTTGGCCGAGGGGTCGGCCAGGGGTCCGAAGGCGGTGGCGATCTCCAGCGGCCGTGTATCGAGGAGGAAGGGGATGTCGGTCACGGCCGACTCGGCGCCGCGTTTGTCGACGGCCCGTATGAGGAGGTGGTGGACGCCGTCGGCGAGGCCGTCGAAGGTGAGCGCCAGGGGCTTCCCGGGCTCGCTGCGGGTCCAGGTCAGGGCGGCGCGGGCGGTGTCGTCGAGGTCATACCAGGCGGCCTCGTTCGCGGTGATGGCGGTGAGGACGGCCTCGACGCCGTCGGCGTCGTCGTAGCGCGGGGTGAAGGCGAGCTGGTCGGGCTTGGCGACGGCGGGTCCGAAGGCGATGTCGTCGAGGTGCCAGCGCGAGTAGCGCCCGGTCTGGTCCGGGCTGCCGGCCGAGCCGAGGGTGAGGCTCTGGGGCGTGAAGCGGGCCGTGGAGAAGGCCTGCTGGGTGAAGCCATCGCTGACGATGCCGGTCCAGGTATGCCAGGCCTCGTCGAGGCGGAGGTCATGGGCCAGCCGGACGGTCGCGGCGCTGGCGAGGTCGTCGTTGAGGCGGATGTGGTGGCTGTTGCGGAAGGCGACGCTGGCGCGGACCATGTCGTAGGCGCGGTAGCGCATCTGCATGACGGGGAACTCGGCGATGGAGAAGGCGGTGTCGATGGGGGTGCTGAGGCGCTGGTCGAGGTCGCGGTTGCGGACCTCGAGGTAGCGTCCCTGGTCGGGGTCGTCGTGGGCGTCGAGGGCGACCTCGCGGGTGGTGCCGGCCAGGCTGAGGGCGAGGGCCAGTTGCGGGCCGCGGCGGGCCTCGCCGCGCGGCAGGCGTGCCAGGCGGGTCTCCTGCCAGCCGAGCGGTTCGAGGGGCAGGGCCTGGCCCTCGAGGGTGACGGCGGCGCTGGTCAGGCGCGGGTCGGGGTAGTCGCCGCGGTGGTCGAGGCGGAGGGTGTCGGGGCGGTCGGGATCCCAGCCGAGCTCGACGGCGGGCTGTTCCGGGAGTCTGACCCAGGCGAGGGTGTGGTGGGCGGCGGCGCCGTTGGCACCGACAGCGCGGAGGGTGACGGTATTGAGGCCCTCGCGGCTCTGGCTGGCGAGCGCCTCCTTGAGTTCCGCGAACGGGTCGTCGCCGCGGAAGTCGCGGCGGAGGTTGCTGCCGGCGGTGCCGCGCAGGGCCAGGCTCGGGGCTTTGGCAGGGTCGGCGGGCGCGATGGCCGGCGGGTCGAAGAAGATCGGGCCGAGGTCGCGGATGGCATAGCCATCGCCGGGGGCATTGCCGCCGAGGCCGCAGGCGAGCGGCCCGGGCTGGATCTCGCCGAAGCCCTCGAGGCGCACCCGCGTCTGGCGACGCTCGTCGTCCGGGCTGCGGCGGCGGCTCGGTATCCAGGCGATGACCGTCTGCCAGTCGTCGCGGGGGCGGTCCAGGCGGGCCTGGGGCGTCACGGCGGTCTGGCCGGTGCAGGTATAGGCGCCGTCGGAGAAGTCCGAGCCGCCGAGGTGGTGGAAGTACTGCCGGCGCGGGACGTAGGCGCCGTTGGCGCCGAGGGTGCCGACGCTGTAGTAGAGGTTGACGCGGGCGCCGGGGGTACGGCGGATCTGGAAGCGCCAGCCGGCCAGGCGGTGCAGCGGCAGGGTCGGGAGCTCGGGCTTGAGGTGCATCGACCCCGAGCCGAGGCGGTTCGTCAGGCGCAGCCCGGCGGCGTTGCCGCGGAAGGTCTCCAGGACGGCGTGGCCGACCGTATCAGCGACGCTCCAGTAGGCCGGGTCGAGGCAGTCCAGGGGGAAGCCCTCGGCGGTCAGGGCCGGGCTCGCGACCGGGGCGGCCGGCGCGGC
>JAGVUW010000666.1 GCA_019136035.1 Verrucomicrobiota bacterium
CCCTGCGCCCCGTCGCCGTTACCGGGCCGATCCTCGCCGCCACGGCGATCGAGGCCCTGTGGACGGCCCCGGCCCGGCCGGTCGTCGCCGCCGACCCCGCTGCGGCCCAGGCGGCCGGACCGGGCCTGACCCTGCGCTGGTCTCAGACAGACCGCCCGAAGTCGCTCCTCTATAGCAACAACCGCGGCTGGCCCGGCCAGGTCGACGCCGGCATGAGCCTGCGCGCCGAGCCGGCGCCCCTGGCCGCCAATGTCCTCTCGGGCGAGGTCGGTCAGAACCTCCTCGAGAGCCTCGCCGATGGCGGACTCCAGGGGACCAACGCCGCGACGATGTGGGATACCGACCAGACGGTGACCCTGGACCTGACCTTCGCCAAGGCGGTCCGCGTCAGCGAGGTCGAGCTGCACGTCTGGCACGCCGCCGGTTCGAGCAAGGGTAAGGCCTTCGGCATTGCGGCGGCCGACCTCCACGCCGGCGCGCCGGCGGCCGGTGCGGCCCCCCTGGCCAGCCTGGGGGCGGTCCCGGAGCACTCCGACTGGGGCTCGCCGGTGCGCCACGTCTTCGCGGGCCTGGACTGCGAGACCAGCGCGCTGCGGCTGGTGCTGACGCCGCGGCCGGGCCGCGGCGTCTACATCGCCGAGATCGCGGTGCGCGGCGCCGCCGATGGCACCGCGGCGCCGGCCGCCGACCTGGTCGGCGGGCGCTTCACGACGGTGGCCCTCACCGACGTCACCGGCGATGGCCAGGTCGAGGCCCTCGCCGGATCCACCTCCGGAAGGGTCCTCTGCATCGATCCTAACGGCAAGGGCAAGACTCTCTGGGATGCCGACTTTGCCAGCCCGGTCCGTGCCCTCGCCGGCGTCGCCTTCGACGGCCCGGGGGCCGCCGGCGCCGTCGTGGTCGGCGGCGACAGCGACAACGTCCGCGCCTTCGCCGGCCGCGAGGGCGCGGCCCTGTGGACGCATACCATCGCCCGCTACAAGCCCGCCGGCGATGTCGGGGTGATGTTCACCGCCGACCTCGACGGCCAGGGCCGCCAGGTGGCCGTGGCTGGTTCGCGCAACTGGCGTTACCACGTCCTCGACCGCGATGGCACCAAGCGCTGGCACTACGAGAGCGTCCACCTCTCCACCGCCGGCGCCGCCGCCGACCTCGATGCCGACGGCCGCCAGGAGCTCCTCCTCGGCACCGCCTACTACGGCTGGTTCGCCGTCAAGCCCGACGGCACGACACTCTGGCGCTACAGCACCCGCGGCGGACCCGGCTGCAATGTCGTGGCCGCCGGCGATGTCACCGGCGACGGCGCCCCGGAGGTCTTCTTCGGCGGTCAGGACGCCCTCGTGCAGGCGGCCGGTCCCAAGGGCGAGGTCCTCTGGCAGTTCAACACCGGCGACGAGATCTCGGGCCTGGCGGTCATCGATGCCGATGGCGATGGCCGCAGCGAGGTCGTCGCCTCGTCGCTGTCCTTCAACCTCTTCTGCATCGACGGCGCCGGCCGGCGCCTCTGGCGACGCGACCTCGGCAGCCCGCTGCGCGGCCTGGCCCGCTGCGTGCACGCCGGGCGTGCCGTCCTGGCGGTCGCCACCGAGGCCGGCCGTGTCTGCCTGGTCGACCCGCGGCAGGGCGACGTCCTGGCCAGCCACGACCTCGGCGCCCCGGTGCTCCGGATCGCCACCTCCGGCCGCCTGATCCTGGCCGCCGATGACGCCGGAAGGCTCGCCCTCCTCGAGGCCGCCCCGGCGCCCTGACGGATCCGCCGCCGGCGGTCGCCCTCGGACAACACGTCGACGATCGCGTCGGCGCCCGCCTGGCTACCCTGAAGGGGTGGCAGATCGTAGCCGGGGGTCGCGCGAGAGCACGACCCCCGGAAACGCGAACCCACGAATCATGCACCCTGACGGGATGCCAGAACCGGACCATCAAACTGCCCGGGCGAACAGCCCCGGCCTATGGCAGGCGGCCGGCCCGGAGGCTAGAGTAGGAGTCGTTCCGAGAACGCGACCGGGGGTGCGTTCCGGCAGGCCGCCGGGCGCCCCCGCGACTCGTCAGAGGGAAGGCCGCCCATGGCGCAGGACATCACCAACACTCGGGTGCTGATCACCGGTGCCGGCGTGCGCATCGGCCGCCAGATTGCCATCGCCTTCGCCCAGGCCGGCGCCCGCGTCGTCGTCCACTACAACCGCTCCGAGAAGGCCGCTCAGGAGCTCCTCGGCGTCCTCAACGACATCACGCCGGGGCACAGCGCGGTGCACGCCGACCTGACCAACCCCGAGGAGCGCCAGACGCTCATACCCCGCCTCGTCGCCGACGGCCTGCGCATCAACTGCCTGATCAACAACGCCTCGGTCTACCGACGCTGCCCCCTGACGCAGGTCATCTCGGAACGCCTCCGGCAGGACTACGAGATCAACTTCGTGGCGCCGTTCCTGCTGATGCGCGACTTCGCGGTGTACTGCGAAGAGGGCAGCATCATCAACATCCTCGACCAGCGCGTCGCCAACGTCGACCCCTCGGCGGGGCCCTACGGCCTGGCCAAGAAGAGCCTGCGTGACGCCACCGAGGCGGCGGCGGTGCAGTGGGCGCCGCGGGTGCGCGTCAATGCCGTCGCGCCCGGCCTGGTGCTGCCGCCGCCGGGCGCCTCGCCAAGCGGCATGGCGCGCCTGGTCAAGCGCGTTCCCATGGCCGAGCCCTCCAGTCCGGAAGAGATCGCCGATGCCTGCCTGTTCCTCGCCCGCGCGCGGACCATCACCGGGCAGGTCCTCTATGTCGACGGCGGCCTGCACCTGGTCGGGGTGCCGCTCCCCGAACGCGACGAGGCCGACTATGGCCCGCGCTGACGCGCCGCACCGCCGGCACCGCCAGCATCGCGCCACCCGCAGCACCGACGGCCGGCCCCGTACGGCCCCACCACAACACCCCGGAAGGACGTGAGAGGCATGGAAAACCTGGTTATTATCGGCACCGGCCCGGCCGGCCTGACAGCGGCGCTCTATGCGGCCCGCGCCCAGCTCGAGCCCCTGGTCCTGGCCGGCAGCCTCCCCGGCGGGCAGCTCACCCAGACCACCGAGGTCGAGAACTACCCGGGCTTCCCCGAGGGCATCCAGGGCTTCGCCCTCATGGAGGCGCTCCAGCAGCAGGCCGAGCGTTTCGGGGCGCGCCTGCAGAATGCCATTGTCGCGTCGGTCGACTTTACGCCCGGCGGGCCGCAGCGCCTGACCCTCGGCGATGATTCGACCCTCGAGGCGCGCGCCGTCATCATCGCCACCGGGGCCCGGCCGCGCTGGCTCGGGCTGCCCTCGGAGGACGCCCTCCGCAACAAGGGCGTGTCCTCCTGCGCCACCTGCGACGGCGCCTTCTTCCGCGGCGTCCCGATCGTCGTGGTCGGCGGCGGCGACAGCGCCCTCGAGGAGGCGCTCTTCCTGACGCGCTTCGGCTCGAAGGTCATGGTCGTGCACCGCCGCGACGCGCTGCGCGCCTCGAAGGTGATGATCCAGCGCGCCGAAGAGAACCCGAAGATCGAGTTCATCTGGAACTCGGTGGTGACCGACGTTCTCGACGTGACCCAGGATAAGGTCACCGGCGTCGTGCTCAAGGACGTCAAGACCGGCGCCGAGTCGCGCCGCGAGTGCGGCGCGGTCTTCGTCGCCATCGGGCACATCCCGAACACCGAGCCCTTCGAAAGCCAGGTGCAGACCGAGGGCGGCTACATCGTCCTGCCGGACCCCGGCCGCAGCCAGACCAGCGTCGAGGGCGTCTTCGCCGCCGGCGACTGCGCCGACCACGTCTACCGCCAGGCGGTCACCGCCGCCGGCATGGGCTGCCGCGC
>JAGVUW010000659.1 GCA_019136035.1 Verrucomicrobiota bacterium
TACCACCTCCTCCGTGGGCCCGCCGCGCACGACGACCTCGGTCCCTTCGTCCAGTGACAGTTCGCAATACCCGCCGAGCGTCAGGCGTGCCCCGCCGGGACCGGCGACGACCCGATCGCCTCGAGCCAGCGCTACGCTGCTCTCCTCGCGTGCCGCGCCGACGCCAAGGCCCACGGCGAGACTGCCGCTCCCCGAGATCCCGGGATACGGATGGGGCCGTGTGAGCCAGCAGGTGGCTCCGATAGCAGCGGCGACGATGACAACGGCGGCCGCAGCGGCCAAGGCAGCCGACCGCCGCTGCCGTTCGCCGGCGAGGGGCAGGGGGCGCTGGCGACCGCGAACGGACGCTTTGGCCAGGAGCCGCTCGCGCGAGCCCTTGAGAGCCCCCTCAGGTGCGAGCATCTCGCGGAGCAGCATCTCGGTGAACAGCTCGATCTGGACCTCCGACCTGGTCCCGGCGTCATCCAGAGCCCGGACCAGCTCCGCAGCTCCGTCGCCGGTGACCTCCCCGTCCTTGAGCAGACGGGCGAGCAGCGTCTCCACCTCATGCTTCATGGCGGGACCCTCCACCAAGGGCCGCTTCCAGGCAGCGCCGCAAGGCCTGGCGGATGCGGTAGAGACGCGTGCGGACCGTGACAGCATTCACGTTGAGTCCCTCGGCGATGCGGGCGAGATCCTCCTCCTCTTCGTAGTGCCGTCGCACCAGGCAGCGCTCACTCTCCGAGAGCTTCCCCAGGCACTGCCGGAGCGCGGCCCGGATTTCGGTCCGGTCGGCCCGGCTCAGCGCATCCTCATCCTGTCGTGCCATCAGGCCCTCGAGCCGATTCGCCACCGCCTCGGGCAGGCGTCGCTTCTCCCGCCACCAGGCGTAGGCCAGGTGACGGGCCGTGCCGCGCAGCCACTTCCCGGCGTCCTCGGCGAAGTCCCCGCCGCCCGCCAGGCGCTCGAAGGCCAACAGGAAGGCCTGGTGTACGAGGTCCTCCGTGTCGGCCGACCGGGCTGTGAGCACAGACACGCAGGCCCAGACACTGCCGTAGTGCCGGTCCACCAGCTCCGCGAACTTCTGCTGCATCTGTTGCATATCCCGGACGGCCAGCCTCCACATCTGCCGGGAGGACCAGGCCCGGCGCCACCGACGCAACCGGGCTCTGCGGCCCAGCGCCCCGTCTCCTACACTAGTGCATTTGACCGACCAAGCGTTCTCACCATCTGAGGCAAGCACATCACGCCAGCCGGGACGCAGCACACGGGGCACGCTGCCGATCGGCCGGGGCCGCCAGGATGAACAAGTCTTCATGGGTTCTTAAGGATACGCCAAGAATGGCGTGTTATGATGCCCGAATCGTCAGTGCGAACCGAGGGGCGTGTCTCGGTAGTCGGGCTGGCCAGGCTGGCAGATGAGCCGGTTCTTCAGCCCAATGCTGACAGCCCCGGGCAATTGGCTCTGAGTGCGGATAGTTCGGAGGGCGACGGAGTGTGGATCGTCTTGGACAGAATGCGTCGGCATCGGTGCGGTGGCGTCCTGGTCTTTTCTCTGCTTTTCCTGGCGGTGTCATTCTGCACGCGTGTGGCTCTCCTGCTGCAGACTGGCCGCGCCGCGGACCACGGCCCCTTGCCACTGGCCGGGGTCTTCGCCTTCGGACTGCTCTTTGACTTGGCGGCTCTGTCTTACGTGGCTACTCCCATCGCGCTGTACGTCATGCTGGTCCCGACCGGCTGGTTACGGTTGCCCTTTCAGCGCTGGGCGGCGATCGGCCTCGTTGGAGCAGCGCTGTTCGTGATGCTGTTCATCAGCACGAGCGAGTGGTTCTTCTGGGATGAGTTCGGGGCTCGATTCAACTTCATTGCTGTCGATTATCTGATCTATACCAACGAGGTCATCGGCAATATCCAGGAGTCCTACCCGATGCCCCTGATCATGGGCGGGTTGTTGGTTGTGACCGTGGGCCTGGTTCTGCCGCTGGCACGGTACGGGTACCTCACGGCCTGGCTACGGTCCGAGATCTCGTGGCGGCAACGCCTGCTCATCGGATCGGGTTTGCTGTTGGTAACGGCGGTAGCGTTTGTGGCGATCGACGACGGCGTCCTTCCCGAGTTTCGCAACGCCTACAACCGCGAACTCGCCAAGAACGGTCCCCATGCTTTCTGCGCCGCCTTCAGCCGCAACTCACTCTCCTACGAAGGCTTCTACGAAACCGTCGAACGGCCGCAGGCGTTCGAAGCCATCCGCACGTTGCTGGCCGAGGACCGTTCGGCTTTTGTCTCGGAGGACCCGCTTGACCTCACCCGCCGCATCACCGCGGCCGGGCCGGAGAAGCGCTGGAATGTCATCCAGATCACTGTCGAGAGCCTCAGCGCCAGTTACGTGGGGGGGCTTGGCGGGTCGTTTGGCCGTAAGGGCAGCCTTACGCCGGAGCTTGACCGGCTGATCGGTGAGTCGTTGACGTTCACTGACTTCTATGCCACCGGAACGCGTACGGTACGGGGCATGGAGGCCCTGTCACTCTCGGTGCCGCCGACACCCGGCCAATCGATGGTCCGGCGGCCCGGCAACGAAGATCTGTTCTCCCTGGGGGCGATCTTCCAGGCGCGGGGTTATGACACCACCTTCATCTACAGCGGCTACGGCTACTTCGACAACATGAACTACTTCTTCAGCCACAACGGCTTTCGCGTGGTAGACCGCGGCTCGCCGCCGGACGGCACGGCGGTCACCTTCGCCAACATCTGGGGCGTCTGCGACGAAGATCTCTACGGTTGGGTGCTGGCCGAGGCCGACCGCTCCGATGCGGCCGGGAAGCCGTTCTTTCACTTCGTCATGACCACGTCCAACCATCGGCCCTACACCTTTCCGGCGGGCAAGGTCGACAGCCCCCAGGGCCATCGCAGCGGGGCCGTGCGCTACACGGACTACGCCATTGCCGACTTCCTGCGGCGGGCCCGCGCCAAGCCGTGGTTTGCCAACACCCTTTTCGTGATTGTGGCCGACCACTGCGCCAACAGCGCCGGCAAGACCGAGTTGCCGTTGTCGAAGTACCGAATTCCGCTGATCATCTACAACCCCGGCCTTATCCGTCCTCGCGTTGTGGACACGATGTGCAGTCAGATGGACTACGCGCCGACCCTGCTGGGCCTGCTGGGGTGGAGCTACACGAGCCGCTTCTTCGGCCGCGACGTCCTCGGCCTGCCCCCGAACGACGGTCGCGCATTAATCGGCACGTACCAGACTCTGGGCTACCGCCGCAACGACTGTCTCGTGGCGCTCAATCCCGGTCGCCGGCACTCGGCGTATCAGATTTCTCCCACGACATGGGATGCGGTCCCGTGCCAGACTCCTCCCGATCTGCTGGAGCAGGCTGTTGCCTATTACCAGACGGCCGGGTACCTTCTTGACCACCACTTGTATGGAAAGCTCGACGTGCCATGAGCAACACCCGAGCCATCGTGCTGACCGCCTTGTTCCTTCTGCTGAGCCTGGTGCTCTTTGAGGCGACCGGGCTTGACTTGGCGGTGCAGGACTGTTTCTACGACTCGGCGCGCGGCTGGCTGGTTGATCGCCATGCGCCCATGCCCGAACTCGTCTTCTACAGCGGCCCGAAGCGAGCCTTCGTCGTCTTCATCGCGGTTGTGGCTGCCTGCCTGGCGGTTCCCGCGTCGTGGTTTCCCCGGCGGCCGTTTTCCCGGCGTGCCGCGGCCTTCCTGCTGGTTTGCATCGCGCTGGTTCCCGCGACGGTGGCACTGCTCAAGGCCACCACGGGAGTCTTCTACCCCTACCAGGTCGAGCGCTACGGTGGCAAACGGCCCTACCGCAATCTCATGCAGTCC
>JAGVUW010000003.1 GCA_019136035.1 Verrucomicrobiota bacterium
GGCCTGAGCAGGAGGTCCTTCGAGTGCCCGTGCCGAATCACCGCATTCTCTTCGTCTGCTCGGGGAACACCTCGCGCAGTGTCATGGCCGCGGCCTGGTTCAACGCCGCCTGTCACGAGCGCGGCCTGGCCGGGCTCGAGGCCGAGGCCGCCGGGATCAACTCCCCCGATGGCGCCCCGATCGCGCGTGAGGCGATGGCCGTCCTCGAGGAGAGGCATATCCTCCCCGAACGACTCGGCAGCCGCCGCCTGACCGCCAAGGCCGTCCTGCGCGCCGACCTCGTCGTGGCCATGACCGAGCAGCACCGCGAGCGCCTGGTGGAGGCCTTCCCGCGGCTGCACCTGCGCGTGGTGGCGCTGATGGCCTTCGCCAAGGGCGGCGATCGGCAGGTCGCGGACCCGGTCGGCGGAGGCGTGGAGGCGTACCGCGCCTGCCTGGACCAGATGCAGCCGGCCCTGGAGGCCATTCTCGACGAGTGGTCGTGACGGCTCGTGTGAGGGATCGGGGTGCGGTGCGCATGGTTCTTGTCGCAGACTTTCAGCCTGCGATGCGTCATGCACGGTTTCCCAGGGCGTTGCCCTGGGCTGATGGATGATGCCCTTTCAGGGCGCCGGACTCGCCGCCAGCGGGAGGCCCCTGGCGACCCCAACGGGAGGTCCACGGACGGCGCCGTGGACCTACTTGCCCGCCGGCAGGGCGGCGCGGACCGCCTCGACGACGCGGTCAGCCAGCATCTGTCGGCCGGCGTCGCCGAAGTGGAAGGTATCCCGCCAGAGGGCGCGGTCCTGCGGGTCCATGAGGGCGAAGAGGTCGTTGGTGGGCGTTCAGTTCGCGGGCCTTCGCGGTCAGGGCCGGGTCGCGCAGCGGCGTCGACGTCGCCCAGATCAGCCGGGCGCCGCCGCCGCGCGCCTGCAGGAGCGCCAGGACCTCGCGCAGGGCCGCCGCCCAGGCGGCGCGGTCGGTGTTCAGGCTGTGCAGGCCGTTGTTGACGTGGATGACCGCGTACGGGTACTCGTCGAGGATGAAGGACAGCTCCTTGAGGTAGGAGCGGTCGGTCACGCACTTCGACGTGGCCCAGAACGAGGTGGTCGCTGTGCCCTTGAGGGCATCGCGGACCCCGATCTGGTAGCTGTTGCAGATCGAATCGCCGATGAGCAGCACCCTGGGCAGGGCCGTCTCGTGGGTCTCGTAGGCGTACGTGATCGACCACTCGGTCGCTTCGCGCTGGCGCTCTGCCCCGCCCGCGGCCAGTCCCAGGAGCAGCCCCGACACGATCATGCGGTTCATCCCAGACTCCTTTGTATGAAGGACCGCGTCGCCGAGCCGTCGACGCCTCTGCGGCTCGTGGACGCATTCGCGTCTGTGGACACTCGTGCTCCAACAGGCGTGGCGAGCGGTCCTTCGTCGTGTTCTTCCCGCCGCCCCCCGCGCGCCGGGGCGGCGCGGCTGCCCAAGGACTACGCCTCGCGTCCGTCCCAGAGGGCCTTGGCGACGCGCAGGCAGTTGCCGCCCATGACCTTGGCAATGACCTCGTCGCTGATGCCGCGCTGGACCATACCGACCGTGATCAGCGGCACATTCGTCCAGGCCAGGCTGAGGTCGGCACCAGGCGCCGGGGAAACGGCGGGGCCCTCCGGCCAGAGCGAGCGCCAGGGCGCCCGTGCCGGCCGCCGCTACGGCCGGCGGCGTCGGCGGCGGCGCGATCGTGTAGGCGACGTCAGTGCCGATGGAGACGTGGTCCGGCCCGACGAGATTGAGGGCATACTGGACGTGGTCCAGGAAGGCGCGCAGGTCGCAGGTGCCGCCGAGGAATCGGCCGATGGCGCAGATGCCGACGCAGCCGCCGGTGTCGGCGATGGCCCGCATGACCTCGTCGTTCTTGCCGCGGAAGTGCGGGTGCAGGCCATGGCAGACCGTATGGCTGGCGACCATGGGGCGGTCCGAGCAGCGCGCCGCGTCGAGGCTGGTCTGCATGCCGGCGTGGGCCACATCGACGATCATGCCGACGCGGTTCATCTCGGCCACCACGGCGCGCCCGAAGTCGGTCAGGCCGGCGTCGTGCGGCTCGCCGCAGCCCTGTCCAATCGGGTTGCTGCGCTGGTAGACCAGGTGGGCCATGCGCACACCAAGCTGGAACAGCGGCCGGATGAAGCTGAGTTCGTCCTCGACCGACTCCCAGCGCTGGGGCAGCGGGACGCCATTGGCGGTCATGGTCAGGGAGCGCCTGCCGGCGGCCTTGGCCGCGGTGATGTCATCCGGGCAGGCGGCGCGGCGGATGAACTCGGGCCGGAGGTCGCAGGAGTAGGTCCGTCGTGCGAGGCGTTTGAAGAGGGTGCCGATCTCGTTGCTCTCCTCGCCGGCGTTGATCCAGACGCCGTCGACGCCGGCGGCCTCCCAGGCCTCGGCGGCCTCCTGGAACTGCGCCTCGACGCTGGCCCAGCGCGTCATCGAGCCATCCTCGCGGGCGTCGGCGAGTTCGCGTTCGGAGGCGCCGGCGGCCGCCAGGGCCCGCAGTCGGGCCGGATCGGCGGTGCCCATGGCGCCGAAGCCATAGCCGTCGATGACCAGGCAGCGCCGGTGCAGGGCCAGGCCGTACTCCAGGTCGCGTGCCGAGGGCTGCAGTGCCGCCAGGCCGGCCTGGCGGGCCCGCTCGATCGTCGGATGCATGGTCGTGAGCCGTCCTCTCGCTTCCCGAACCTCAGAATCGGAGCCGCGAACGCTGCGGCGGCGTCAGGCCGGCGGTGCCTGCACCAGGCGCGGGTCGAGGATGACGCGGTGACGCCTGAGGTACGCCTGCAGGCGCGGCACATCCAGGTCGCCGAAGCCCTTCAGGCCGTCGCGCGCCAGCGCCGCCGACGCCGCGCCGGCGGCCTCGCCGGTGACAGCGCAGGTCGGTATGACGCGGGTGACATCCCAGGCGCGTCCGGCCGCGGAGATGCAGCGTCCGGCCGTGATCAGGTTCGGCGTGCGCACCGCCGCCAGGATGCTCAGCGGCAGGCTGTACACCGGGCCGGACTTGCGCCAGTCGCCGGTCAGGCCGAGGCTATCATCGAACCAGCGGTGGCAGTCGCGCTCGCGCAGGGTCCGCGCCCCGACCAGGCGGCGGCTCATGCGGAAGCTGGCCAGCGCCGGCACGTTGATCGGGTAGGCCAGGCCGCCGCAGGCCGCACCGCGCCGCGCCACGTCCTCCATGATGAACTGCCGCGAGTCCAGGATCATGGCGGTGACCTCGTCGCCGTCGTCGCCGCGGTAGTTGCGGCCACTCTCCGGCGCCCGCCGGCCGTCGTCACGCGGGATCTTCGTCAGCGACGCCAGCTTGACTTCGCCCTTCTCAACCACGTAGTACCAGCCGCTGCGGACGTTGCTGCGCAGCGACACCGTCTGCTCGCCGGCGACATGGCAGACATCGGCATCGCCAGTGGCGTCGACCACGGCCCGGCAGGCCAGCGCCACGCGGCCGCTCTTGTTCTCCACGATCACGGCGCGGATGCGGTCGCCATCCTTGTCGACCGCGCAGACGCGGGTGTCGAAGAGGATGCGGACGCGGTTCTTAAGCAGGAGCCTCTCGAGCTTGTAGGCGAAGGTCACCGGGTTGTAGCCGGTGCGGTAGCGCCGACGCTGGCGCTCCTCCGGGTCGCCCCCGCGCTCCCAGCAGGCGGGGATCTTCTCGATGCGCAGGTGCGGCAGCGGCGTCTCGACGTCGTCGACCGAGAGCCGTATGAACTCCTCGCAGATGCCGGCGCTGACCTGGTGGCCGCGGCCATCGCAGAGGGGCAGGTAGATGATGACATTGCCGATGGTGGCCAGGCCGCCCAGGGCGCAGTAGCGCTCGAGCAGGCACACCCGACTGCCGGCACGCGCCGCCGCCAGGGCCGCCGCGACACCCGCAATACCGCCGCCCGCCACCACGACGTCGTAGCTGCCGACGACCGGGACCTCGCGACTCTCATGGATACTCGTGAGCATGACCACACGTCCTTCACCGAATCTGCCGAACCTGCCGATGGCCAACGGTAATGCCACTCGCCGCCGCGGCAAGCCATACCGCGACGAGCCGCGGCCCGCCCCTGGCACCGCAAAACCGCCCCGGGCGGCGCGTCAGCGCGCAACCGGTCACCCTGGAGGGGTGCAAGATCGTAGCCGGGGGTCGCGCGAGAGCACGACCCCCGGAACCGCGAATCCACAAACCACGCACCCTGGAGGGGTGCAAGAGCTGCACGTTGAGGCGACCCTGGGCCGTACGGCGACGAGCCGGGCCCTCCCGCGCCGCCACGGCGTGGAGCATCCGCCGGCCCTCGTCTCTGCGGCCGCCATGGCCGTGGCTCAGGCCGGCAGGTCGGCGCCAGTGCCGGTGACGGTGAGCTTGCCGTGCTTGACGCCCTTGGCGGCAGTGAGCTGGTCAGCCAGGGCCTTGACCTCGCGGGCCGCACCCCGTACCGCCAGGACCTCGAGGCAGTGGTCGTGGTCGAGGTGGCAATGCAGG
>JAGVUW010000183.1 GCA_019136035.1 Verrucomicrobiota bacterium
CCATCCAGCCGCTCCCCAAAGAAGAGGTCGGTCATGGCACCGGCCGCGTCGAGGACCTCCTCCAGAGCGGCGCCAATATCATGTTCAGACCCGGCGAGGCCGTCGTGCTGACGATCGACTTCCCGGAAGCGCGACCGGTGCATGAGGTCGCCATCGCCTCACGGCAGCTGCGCACGTTCCAGGGCGGCTGCGGCCTGCGCCGGGTCGTCGTCTCGGGCAGCTCCGACGGCTTCAAACAGGACCGCCGGCGCCTGGCGGAGGTGAGCCACGACAAGGCCCCCGAGGATGGCCTGGTCGACTACCCGGCCGGCCTCGAGGGCAAGCCGGCCGTGAGCAGCCTGCGCCTCGAGATCGAGCCGTGGAGCCCGACGCACCGCATCTACCTCGACTCCATTCAGATCATGACCCAGGCCGGCCTGGCCGAACTCGCCGAGGCCGGCTTCCAGATCCACGCCATGGCCACCTGCGACCTCGATGGCGACGGCCGCCATGAGGTCCTCGCCGGCGGCACCGACCGCATCATCCATGCCATCGGCGCCGACGGCACCCGCCGCTGGCAGGTCCCAGTCGGCGCCCGGATCAACGCCATGGCCATCGCCGACAGCCGCAAGGCCGGCGGCGGTCTGACCGTGGCGGCGGCCTGCGAGGACAAGACCCTCTACGCCGTCAACGCCGACGGCCGGAAGGCCTTCACCGTCACCCCGCCGCCGCGCACCTACGCCCGCCCGGGCTACCGCGGCGTGGCGCCCTTCCAGAGCCGCCTGACGGTCCTGTTCAGCACCGACCTCGAGGGCGACGGCCTGGCCGAGCTGGTCGTCGGCTCGGCGAACTGGCGGACCTACGTCTACGACCACCGCGGCGAGCTGCGCTGGGACGAGGTCTGCTGGGCCCACACGCCGACCTGCGGGGCCGCCTTCGACCTCGATGGCGACGGCCGTATGGAGGTCGTCATGGGCAATACCTACGCCCCGGCGGTCATCTACTCGGCCGAGGGCAAGGTCATCGGCAGCGCCGGCGGCACCCACCACGCCGGACCGACCGCCATCGCCTGCGCCGACCTCGATGGCAATGGCAAGGGCGAGGTCATCGTCGGCGACCGCAGCGGCGCGCTGTCCTTCAGGGAGTGGCAGGGCCGCAACCTGCCGACGCATGCCACCGGCAGCGACGTCACCGCCCTGGCGGTCTTCGACGCCGATGGCGATGGCCGCCTCGAGACCGCCGCCGCCTCGCGGAACCAGATGCTCTACCTCTTCGATGCCGACGGCCAGCCGATCCGCCAGATGCCCCTCCTGACCACCTGCCGCAGCCTGGCCGTGGCCGACCTCCTCGGCGACAGGACCCCGGAGCTGATCGCGGCCTGCGAGGATGGCCAGGTGAAGGTCCTCAGCCTCACCGGCGAGGTCCTGGCACGCTTCGCCGGCCAGGGCTGGATGCGCGACGTGGCCGTCTGCGACCTCGATGGCAACCCCGCCACCCGCGAGATCGTGGTCGCCTGCGACGACGGCAGCATCTACGCCCTCCAGATCACCCCCTGACGCGCGCCGCAGCAAGACCGGGGAGATCTGAACCGCGGATGAACGCGGATGCACTCGGACAGGGCAGAAGCCGGGAGCATCGGATGGCCGACGCGACGCGACCGGCGCACGGCGCCGCGCCTGCCGCCCCAGCTCCCATCCGTGTTCATCCGCGGCCATCCGTGGTTCCTTCGGGGGGGCGCCGCTGAGGTCGACGCGAGGAAGTGATGGGGCTGTTTGACCTGCGGGCGGGTCACGGTAAGTTGCCCTTCATCGAATCAGCGATAGAACAACAGCCCGCCCGCCGAGACCACCCGGTCGACCAGGAGCGATGAGCGAGGACAGCCTTCCAGGCGAGCAGCCCCGACTGGGGGAGGTGCAGTCCGCCCGTCTGGCGGAGCTGCCCGATGACGTCCGCGAGCGCCTGCCGCGCTGGCTCGCGCCCGGCGAGTACCTCGCCGCCTTCCTCTATGCCGACATCCTCCCTGACGGCTCGTTCGGCGAGCGCTGGGTACTTCTGACCAACCGCCGGGTGATGGTCCTCGGCAGTCCCGATGGCAAGGGCGCCGTCGCGCTGGAGTTCGAGTTGCCGCTGGCCGAGGTCGACAGCGCTGCCACGCGCTCGTACATCGGCTCAGCCGCCCTGATCCTGACCTGCCGCGAGCGCGCCCACGAGCTGGCGCGGTACTGCCTGGGCTCGCAGCACGAAGCCCTCGACCTGTGCTACTACATCAACGAGGTCGTCAAACGCCGCAAGGAGGGCACCCCCTTCGAGGAGGTCCCCCCGCCGGTGACCGAGCGGCCCTGGAACCGCTGTTCGAACTGCGGCCGGGCTCTGGGGCGCTGGGGCGAGGTCTGCCGGCACTGCATGGACAGCCGCAAGATCGTCCTGCGGCTCTGGCAGCACCTCTGGCCGTACCGCTGGCAGGCCGCCTGCGGCCTGGGCATGACCCTGCTGATCACGGCGCTGCAGCTCATGCCGCCGTACCTGACCAAGACCCTCATCGACGACGTCATCACACCGGGGGACCTGCCGAAGCTGCCGGTGGTGGTGGGCGTCCTGATTGCCGTCAACGTCCTCTCCGCCGGCATCTCGGTCTTCCGCAGCTACCTGATGTCGTGGCTGGGCCAGCGCGTGCTGCTCGACATGCGCACCGAGCTGTACACCCGCCTGCAGATGCTGCGCCTGCGCTTCTATGCCCAGCGCGAGACCGGCCGCATCATGTCGCGCCTGACCAGCGACCTCGGGCGGCTGCAGCACTTCGTCGCCGCCGGGGCGCAGGACCTGCTCATCAACATCGCTACCATGGTCATCATCGCCTGCATCCTCCTCGGGATGAACTGGAAGCTCTTCCTGATGGCCCTGGCGCCGACGCCGATCATCGCCGTGAGCACCTACATCTTCGGCCGACGCGTCCACCTGCTCTTCCACCGCATCTGGCGGCGCTCGGCCGGCCTGAATGCCATCCTGGCCGACACCATCCCCGGCATCCGTGTCGTCAAGGCCTTCGCCCAGGAGCAGCGCGAGGCCGGGCGCTTCCAGCGCACCAGCGACGACCTGTTCAGCGCCGAGATGCGGGCGGCGAAGGTCTCGGCGGGCTTCTATCCCTTCCTGGGGCTGCAGACGACCCTGGGCTCGATCCTGATCTTCAGTCTGGGCGGCCTGATGGTGATCAACGGCGAGGCGACGGTCGGCACCCTGGTAGCCTTCACCAACTACCTGTGGCGTTTCTACCGGCCGGTGCAGGACTTCGGCCAGATGAACCACAGCCTGCAGACCTGCCTGACCTCGGCCGAGCGCGTCTTCGAGATCATGGATGCCGACCCGGAGCCGATTCTGAAGCCGGGCCTGATCCTGAAGCCGCTGCGTGGCGAGGTCGAATTCCACCACGTGCGCTTCTCGTACGCCCCGGGGCGCTACGCCCTGGACGACGTCAGCTTCACGGTCGAGCCCGGCGAGATGATCGGCCTGGTCGGCCCCAGCGGCGCCGGCAAGAGCACCCTGGTGCACCTCATCGCGCGCTTCTACGACGTCGAGGAGGGCGAGATCCTCATCGACGGCCACAACATCCGCGAGTTCGACCTGCAGTGGTTCCGCCAGCAGATCGGCGTGGTGCTGCAGGACCCGTACCTCTTCCGCGGCACGGTCTGGGAGAACATCGCCTACGCCAACCCGAGCGCCTCGGTCGAGGAGATCATCGCGGCGGCCAAGGCCGCCAATGCCCACGAGTTCCTGGTCAATCTCCCGGATGGCTACGACACCATGATCGGCGAGCGCGGCCAGACCCTCTCCGG
>JAGVUW010000260.1 GCA_019136035.1 Verrucomicrobiota bacterium
CAGGGACACCAGGGACACCAGGGACACCAGGGACACCAGGGACACCAGGGACACCAGGGACACCAGGGACACCAGGGACACCAGGGACACCAGGAGGCCTTGCCGGCACGAGGCTCGGCGGTGACCCCATCCTGGAGTCCCTTGGGTCGCTTGGGTCCCTTTCCGGCAGGCGCCCGGCACCCGGCCCGGGGACGCCAGGTCCTCCGCGGCGCTCCCTGCCGTTGAAGCTGTCGTCTGGCCGCTTACATTCGCGGTTGCCATGGAGACGCATCCCCGAGTGCTCGAGACGCTGGCGGACCTGCGCGGCAAGTCGCCGCGTTCGACGGCCCTGCAGCGCCTGTTCCTGGCGCATGAGGCCTGGCGCGAATGCGAGGCCGAGGAGGCGTCCTTCCGGGCCATCCTCGCGGCCTGGGGCGCGGCGGTGCCGCCGGGCTTTCCCGACAGCGGTCACGAGACCTTCGACTGGGAGGGCCTCCTGGCGGACGGTCTGCCGGGGCTGATCGCGCGGGCCGAGGCGACGCGCGCGGCTGTTGCCGCGGTCGATCCAGTGAGTCCGCGGGTGGTCTTCCTCGAGGGCATGGCGGGGGTGGGCCGGGCCTTCCAGGAGTACGCCCGGCGCAGCGCCGCGGCGGCGGATGCGTCCGGCCTGGCGGCCCCGGCCGCGGCGGCGCGGGCGATTGCCGAGCGCCCGCCGGAGACGTTCCACGAAGCCCTGCAGCTCGTCTGGACGGTCGGGTTTGTCTACTGCACCATGGTCTGCCGCAACCCGACCCTGGGCTTCGGTCGCCTCGACCAGTGGCTGTGGCCGTACTACCGCCGCGACCTCGAGGCCGGGCGGCTGAGCCGTGAGGAGGCCGGGGCGCTGATCGAGGACTTCCACTGCCGGAACAACCTCCTCCTCGGCCGCGGCGAGCACCAGATGAGCGCCGGCGGCGCGTCGTGCACGGGCTGGGAACGGAACCTCTGCTACGACGCGCCGCAGTACCTCATCCTCGGCGGTGAGCGCGACCCCGCTCGACCCGACGTCACGGACCTGACCGACCTGTTCCTCGAGCGCCTGGTGCCGCGTTTTGAGAATCCGGTTGTGGTGCTGCGCTGGTGGCCGGGCCTGTCGGCGAGCACCTGGCGCCTGGCGACGGGCCTGCTGCGGGATGGCGCCAGCCTGATGGTCTATGGCGACGGCGCCATGATACCGGCCTTCGAGCGCCTGGGCTTCGGCCGTGCGCAGGCCCGCGAGTACACCCTGCACGGCTGCAACTGGCCGGATCTGCCGCCGAGCCAGGTCTCGGGCCGGAGCCACCTGCATGTCCTGCCACGGACCCTCCTCGAGGCCCTCGAGGCATGCCCGGGCGCGTCCTCTCTCGACGACGTCCTGGCGGCATTCTACGCGGCCTACCGTCGCCATCTGGCGGCCGAACTGGCGGCCTTCCGCGAGTGGTGCGCCGCGGCGCGGGCGGCGGCGCCGGGTCTGCTGGCGGTGGACGACTTCTTCCTGCGCGGTCCGTCCGAGCGCGGCTGTGACAAACGCCATGGCGGTGTCGAGCACCTGACCATGGTGACGACCTTCGGGAGTGTCGCGACCCTGATCGACAGCCTGGCGGCGATCGACGAGGTGGTCTTCCGTCAGCGCCAGGTCGGCCTGGCGGCGCTGCTGGCGGCGCTGCGGCAGGACTTCGCCGGGGCAGAGCCCCTGCGGCAGCACTGTCGGCGTGCGCCCAAGTTCGGCTGCCACGACGCGCGTGTCGATGCCCTCGGGGCGCGCGTGCTGGCGGCGCTGCACGACATCCTCGACGAGCTCGCGGCGGCGGGGCCGGGGGCGGAGGCGGTGCGGCTCTTCCGGAGCCTCGAGACCGACACCACGCACCTGAGCAGCGGCCGCCAGACCGGCGCCACCCCGGATGGCCGCCACGCCGGCGAGCCGCTCAGCGAGAACAGCTCGCCATCGCGCGGCGTGGCCGGCGCCGGCCTGACGGCCATCCTGCAGAGCCTGTCGAGCCTGCCGTTGGACCGCTGTCACTCCGGGGCGCTGAACCTGCGGCTGTCGCCGTCGGCCTTCCGCGGCGAGCGCGGCCGCCGGGCGTTGGCGGATGCCCTCTGGACCTACTTCGAGGGCGGCGGCCTGCAGGCGCAGCTCTCCATGGTCGACACCGCCACCCTGCGGGCGGCGCAGGCCTGCCCGGAGGCGCATCGCGACCTGATGGTGCGCATCACCGGCTACAGCGCCGCCTTCGTCGATATGACCCCGGCGGCCCAGGACGAGATCATCCGCCGTGACGAGCTGGCGGGACACTGAGAAGGACGGCATCATGTCGAAGCTGTGGTACAAGACTCCGGCGCGCGAGTACATGGCGGGCCTGCCGGTGGGCAACGGCCGTCTGGCGGCGATGGTGCTCGGCGACCCGTGCTGTGAGCGGCTGGCGCTGAACCACGAGTGGCTCTGGCGCGGCTGCAACCGCCAGCGCGAGTGCGACGCCTCGGCCGACCGCCTGGCGGCGGTGCGCGAGCTGCTCCTGGCCGGCGATCTGGCCGAGGGCACCCGCCAGGGCGACTGGGCCTTCGGCGGCGGCGGTGGCGGCCATCCGGAGAAGCGTCCGTCGCGGGTGGACCCGTACCAGCCGGCCGGCGATCTGACCTTCCGGCCGGAGCACGGCGACCGCTGGGCCGCCTACCGGCGCGAGCTGGACCTCGAGGGCGGCGTGGCGCGTGTCTCGTACCGCGTTGGCAAGCTGGCCTGCCGTCGTGAGGTCATCGCCGACGCCGGCGAAGGGGACTGCCTGCTGATGCGCCTGAGCTTCAGCAGCCGCGCCAACGGCCGCCTCAGCCTCGACCGCCGCGAGGACCCGCGCTGCTCGCTGAAGCGCTGGGCCGAGCCGGATGGCCTCAGGCTCGAGGGCATCTTCCGCGGCGGGCTGGCCTTCCGCGTCGAGGCCAATGTGGTCTTCTGCGATGGTGACATCAGCATCCGCGAGGGCGACCTCTGGCTGTCGGACTTCGCGGAGGCAGTGGTGGCGGTTTCCATCGGGACCTCGGCCGACACCACCAGCCTGGTCGATCAGTGCACCCGCCAGTGGGGGTCCGACCTGACCTGGGAGGAGGTCCTCGAGGAGCACTGCCAGCAGTGGCAGAGCACCAGCGAGCAGGCGATGCTGACGCTGTGCCAGGACGTCCCGAACCTCCCCACCGACGAGCGCCTGCGCCGCGCCCGCGCCGGCGAGCCGGACCCGACTCTGCCGGCGCTCTACTTCGAGTACGGGCGCTACCTGCTGCAGGCCTGCACCTTGAAGGGCGACCTGCCGCCGAATCTCCAGGGCAAGTGGAATGAGGATCTCGAGCCGCCGTGGCAGAGCGACCTGCATCAGAACATCAACCTGCAGATGAACCTGTGGCCGGCTGAGATGCTCGGCATGAACCACGCCGTGGAGACCCTCATCGACCACATCGAGCGCCAGGTGCCGCATGGGCGCATCGCGGCGCGCGACCTCTACGGCTGCAATGGGATCTTCTTCCCCCTGCAGACCGACCCGTGGGGGCGCTGCACCCCGGAGAGCTTCGGCTGGGCGACCTGGATCGGCGCCGCGCCCTGGCTGGCACAGCACCTCTGGTGGCACTGGCAGTACACCCACGACTACGTCTTCCTGGAGCACCGCGCCTACCCGGTCTTCAGGGAGATCGCCGCGTTCTACGAGTCGTACTTCATCGAAGACGCCGCCGGGCAGCTCCAGATTGTGCCCTCGCAATCGCCTGAGAACCGCATTGTCGGCGGCGGGCCGTACCCGGTGACGCTCTGCGTCTCGTCGGCGATGGACGTCCAACTGGCGCAGTCGGCGCTGGGCTGGGCGGTGGAGAGCGCCCGCGAACTGGAGCGCGACGCCGAGGCGGCGAGTCGCTGGCAGGCCCTGATCGACCGCCTGCCGCCGCAGCGCATCGGCTCGGCCGGGCAGCTCCGACCTCTTCGACCCCGAACGCACCCCCGATCTCTGGGAGGCGGCCCGCGTCGCCCTGGAGCGCCGCCTCGCGGCCGGCGGCGGCCACACCGGCTGGAGCCGCGCCTGGGTCGCCTGCATGTACGCCCGCCTCGGCGATGGCGAGAAGGCGTGGGGGCACCTGATGCACCTCATCACCGACTTCGCGACCGACTCGCTCCTGGACCTCCACCCGCCGCGGATCTTCCAGATCGACGGCAACTTCGGCGGCACGGCCGCCGTGCTGGCGATGCTGTTGCAGTGCGAACGCGGCGAGCTGCGGCTCCTGCCGGCCCTGCCGGCGGCCTGGCCCGATGGCGATGTCGACCGCCTCTGGGCTCACGGCGGCATGCGCGTCTCGATGACATGGCGGGGCGGACGCCTCACCTCGGCGGCCATCAGGGCGACCGCACCGGGACGCTGCGTCATCCGCGTCGCCGATGGCGAGAGCTTCGAGGTCATCAACAATTCTGATGAGCGGGTGCCGGTGGAGCACCTGCCGGGGCGTGTGGCCTTTGAGGTCGAGGAGGACACCGAGTACTCCCTCGCGCCGGCCCGCCGGCGCGGCGGCACCCGGCGCGCGGCGCGCCCCACGGCCTGCGGCGCGGGGTTGACGGCGCGCCGCCCCCGGGCGCGCCCCGGCCGGGAGAGGCCCGG
>JAGVUW010000741.1 GCA_019136035.1 Verrucomicrobiota bacterium
AACGCCCTCGGCCCGGTGGCGGTCTACGCGACCCTGACCGTCCCCGCCGTCATGCTCCTGGAGGCCATGCTCAGCTTCCTCGGCCTCGGCGTCCAGCCGCCCATGAGCTCGTGGGGCCTGATGATCCAGGAAGGCGCCGAGAAGATGGAGGCCTACCCGTGGCTCCTGATCTTCCCGGCCCTCTGCTTCTCCCTCACCCTCTTCTCCCTGAACTTCGTCGGCGACGGCCTGCGCGATGCGCTCGACCCGCGCTCATCCGAGGATTGACCGGATGGCCCTCCTGGATGTCCATGACCTGACGATGCGCTTCCATACCCGCGACGGCGTCGTGCGCGCCGTCGAAGGCGTCTCGTTCCAGGTCGACCGCGGCGAGACCCTCGGCCTGGTCGGCGAGTCGGGCTCCGGCAAGAGCGTCACCTGCATGGCCCTCCTCGGCCTTGTACCGACCCCGCCCGGGCGCCTCGAGGCCGGCCGCGCCGACTTCGATGGCACCGACCTCCTGAGCTGCGGCGAACGCCGCCTGCGCGACCTCCGCGGCCGGCGCATCGGCATGATCTTCCAGGACCCGATGACCGCCCTGAATCCCTGCCTGCGCATCGGTACGCAGATGACCGAGGTCCTGCGCTGCCACGGCCGCTGCAGCCGCCGCGACGCCCGCGACCGCGCCGAGGCGGCCCTGCGCGATGTCGGCATCCAGGACGCCGCCGAGCGCGCCCGCGGCTACCCGCACCAGCTCTCCGGCGGCATGCGCCAGCGGGTGATGATCGCCATGGCCCTGATGGCGGGACCGGACCTGCTCATCGCCGACGAGCCGACCACGGCCCTGGATGTCACCGTGCAGGCGCAGATCCTGGAACTGATGCGCGGCCTGCAGCAGGCCCGCGGCATGGCCATGATCCTGGTCACCCACAACCTCGGCGTCGTCGCCGGCGCCTGCGACCGCGTCGCGGTGATGTACGCCGGCCGCATCGTCGAGACCGGCGCCGTCGCGGCGGTCTTCCGCCAACCCCTGCACCCGTACACCGAGGCGCTCTACCGCGCTCTGCCGCGCCTGGCGGCCGGGCCGCGCCGCGACCTCGAGGCCATACCGGGCCAGCCGCCACGCATCACCGCGCCCGAGCCCGGCTGCCCATTCGCGCCGCGCTGCCGCCACGCTGCGCCGGTGTGCCGCGAGCCCATGGCCCTGCGCGAGCTGTCACCCGGCCACGCCACCGCCTGCCTCCGCCGCCAGCGAGGAGAGCTCTGACCCATGGCCCTGAGGACGCATCCGACGCCACCCCCGACAGCCGAGAGCGCCGCCGCTGCGGCGGCGCCCTGCCTCGAGGTCCGCGACCTGCGCGTCGGCTTCGCCCTCGAGGGCGGCGCCGTGGTGCAGGCCGTGCGCGGTGTGTCCCTGTGCCTCGACGCGGGCGAGGTCCTCGGCCTCGTCGGCGAATCGGGGTGTGGCAAGTCGACCCTGGCGCGCGCCTGCGCCGGCCTGGTGCCGATCGGCAGTGGCGAGGTCCTCCTGCAGGGCCGGCCCTTCGCCCGACTGCCCGCCGGGGAGCGCCGGCGCCTGCGGCCCGACCTGCAGATGGTCTTCCAGGACCCGTATGCCTCGCTGAACCCGCGGATGACGGTCCAGGAGACCCTCGGCGAGGCCCTGCGCGTCCGCCAGGCCCTCGCCGGTGCGGCCCTGCGCGCCGCGGTGGCGGCGTTGCTCGACGAGGTCGGCCTCACCCCCGAGCAGGCCTGGCGCTACCCGCATGAGTTCTCCGGCGGGCAGCGTCAGCGTGTGGCCATCGCGCGGGCTCTGGCGACCGCGCCGCGGGTGATCATCGCCGACGAGCCGGTGTCGGCCCTGGACGTCTCCATCCAGGCGCAGATCATCAACCTCCTGAACCGGCTCTGCCGCGAGCGCGGCCTGGCCATGCTCTTCATCAGCCACGACCTGGCGGTGGTGCACCACCTCGCCGACCGCATCGCAGTGATGTACCTCGGCCGCCTGGTGGAAGTCGGCCCGGCCGCGGCGGTCATCGCGGCGCCGGGGCACCCGTACACGCGGGCCCTGGTCAGCGCCCTCCCCGACCCCGATCCGGAACGCGAACGCCGCCGCCGGCGGCTGCTCCTCCAGGGCGACCTGCCGTCGCCGCTGGCCCCCCCGTCGGGGTGCGCCTTCCGGACGCGCTGCCCCTGGGCAGCGCCGTCGTGCGCCGAGCGCGAGCCGGCGCTCGAGAGCGCCGGAGACGGCCATCTGGTCGCCTGCCTGCGCCGCGAGGAGATCGCGGCCATGAGCGCCGAGAAGCCCTGAAACGCCGGCCCGCGGCCGGCTCCTCAGTCGAATGGCCCCGGCGTCAGCAGAAAGCGCAGCTCGGCCTCGCAGCGGCCGAGGTCGGCCAGCTCGCCGGTGACCGCGACGCGGTAGTAGCCGCCGGGGAGATCCGCGAGCGGCAGCGACAGACGCCACGACCCGGGATGATCCACCGCCACGGCGACCTCGCGGGTGAGGCCCGCCGCGCCAAGCAGCGTCGCCCGCAGGCGGCCATGCGCCGACTCCGGGGTCACGGCCAGGTTGACCGCGACCTCGGCCGTGCCGTCACTCGGATAGAGCACCGCCCAGGGCAGCGCCGCCACGAAGGGCTCCGGTGCCCGGAAGAGATGCCGGCGCAGGAGCACTGGCCGGCCGCTGGCCGCGTCGAGAATCGCCAGGCCGGCCTCGTGCAGGACCTTGCCCTCGAGAACCGTCAGCTCCAGGTCAACCGAGAGCACCCCATCCACGGCCGTCACTGTCCGACCGGCCGGGAAGGCCATCGCGCCGGCCTCGGCCGACCACGGCCGCAGGGCACTGCTGACCAGGAAGGGCCCCGCCTCGGGAAGCACCGGGAGGGCCAGGCGCATGGCGTTGCGGCCGACGCGCAGCGCCGGCATCTCGAGGGCCGTGCCGTCGATGACAAAACGCCGAAAGTCGACGTTGAGGCCGGCCAGCGTCCCGAAGCGCGCCAGGTCGTGGAAGCCCTTGACGACCGGCGACCAGGAGCTGTACTCGCGCCGACGCGCCGCCGTGCGACCGACGCTGAAACGCCACTCGGACGGCGTCCGCGGCGTCAGGTCGAGGGTGGCGAAGGGTATCCGCGCCTCGATCGTCCAGCGGTCGGCGTCACGCCGGACGACGGCCTCCCAGGCGCCATCCCAGAGCCGTCCCGTGGCGAGGTCGCCGCCGGTGCCGTCGGGCTGGATGACCACGCGGGCGTCGTAGAGGGTCCCGCGCGAGTTGATGCCGAACTGGTAGTAGTGCGCCGTGCCATGCACGAGGAAGATCTCGACCGAGTCATCCAGCCAGATGGCGCCGTCGCGCTCGGCCGCCTCGGCAATGAGGTCGCCCATGCGCGGCTCGTGGCAGACCAGGCCGAGCACCAGGGCCTCGTCGTCGAAGACCACCTGGCACTGCGTCGGCTCGGGGGTCTGCGGGGCATTCTTGCCCGCCGCGAGCGCCCGGAACTCCGAGGCGCTCGGCGCCGCGGCCCAGCACGCCTCGTCGAGACGGCCGTCGAGGACGACCGGCGCGGTCAGCCGCAGCGCCTCCAGGCGCGGCAGCTCGGCCTGAGCCCACAGCACCGGGCCGGCCGACAGGACCAGCCCGACCCCGAGAAGGACCCGCAGACGCGTCATCATCGGGCGCCCTCCAGATCGAGAATGAGCTGCGCCGCGGCCCAGCGCACGCGGTCGAGGGCATCGGTGTTCTTGAACTCGCCGCCGAGCGCCGCGCCGGCGGCACGCGGGTCGACCTGGAAGCCGACCAGGGT
>JAGVUW010000417.1 GCA_019136035.1 Verrucomicrobiota bacterium
CTCGACCATCAGGCCCTCGGCGAACGCCTCGGCATCATCGACACCGCCCGCGGCGCCAAGGTCGCCCAGGCCGGCTTCTACTACTGGGTCGGCCAGGGCGCCCTGCTCGCGCAGGCCATGTTCTTCTGGGCGCAGCGGGAACTCCAGAGCCGCGGCTTCAGCGTCTTCATGTCGCCGTGTGTGGCCAAGGCGCGCACCCTCTTCGGGACCGGCTATCTGCCCTTCTTCGCCGATCAGACCTACCAGTTGAGCAACGAGGACCTGGCCCTGATCGGCACCAGCGAGCAGACCCTGGTCGGCTACCACGCCGATGAGACCCTCGACGCTGCCAGCCTGCCGCGCTGCTACACCGCCTTTACGCCCTGCTTCCGCACCGAGGCCGGTAGCTACGGCAAGCAGGCCCGCGGCATCTTCCGCGTGCATCAGTTCCACAAGGTCGAACAGATCGTCTTCTGCCTCCCCGAGGAGTCGCCGCGGTATCACGAGCGCTGCCAGGAGAACGAGGAGTACCTCCTGCAGCAGCTCGGCATCCCCTACCGCGTCGTCAAGGTCTGCGTCGGCGACATGGGCGCGCCGGGCTACAAGAAGTACGACATCGAGGCCTGGTTCGCCGGCTACGGCGGCTACCGCGAGGTGACCTCGAACACCAACCTCACCGACTTCCAGTCACGCCGCCTGGGCATCCGTTTCAAGGATGCCGAAGGCCGCAAGGGCTTCGTGCACACGATCTCGGCGACGGGTGTCACCGACCGCGTCGTCTGTGCCATCCTCGAGACGCACCAGCAGGCCGACGGCTCGGTGGTGGTGCCGGCGCCGCTGCGGCCCTACACCGGCTTCGACCGCATCGTGCCGCCGGGCGCCTGAGGCCGTCGGCAGGTGGTCCGCCATGGCCATGCCCAAGGTCCACATCGCGCGCCACCAGCGCTATAGCTGCATCCTCTGCGGGCGCTGCTGCCACCGCTTTCAGGTGCGCCTGACGCCGGCCGAGGCAGCGCGGCTGCAGCGCCTGGACTGGGGCGGCGAGGCGGATGTCCCCGCGGATTTCCACCACCGCATCGGCGACCACCTGTACTTCCGGCGGCGTGAGGATGGCGGCTGCGTCTTCCTCGACGCCGCCGGCCGCGCCTGCCGCATGCACGCGCGCTTCGGCCTCGGGGTGAAGGCCCTGACCTGCCGCGGCTACCCGCACAACATCGCCACCACCTGGCCGGGCGAGGTCTCGGTCGTGGCCCGTCTGGACTGCCCGGCCGTGCAGCGCGGCCAGGGCGAGCCGCTCACCGCCAACCGCCGCCAGATCGAGGCCCTCGTCGCCGAACTCGGCACCGGCGAGGGCTTCACCAGCCGGCAGCTCCAGGGCCTGAACCGGCCGGCGGTGACCGCGATGGCCGCGGCCCTCGTCAGCCTCGTCGAACCGGCCCAGGATGACGGCCTCAGCCCGGGTCGACGCGCCTACGCGCTCTTCCTGGCCGGCGAGCGCTTCCGCGCCCTCGGGGCGAGCTTCCTCAACGACCGCGATACCCTCGCCGAGGTGATGCCGTCCCTGCTCCGGAGTGTCTGCGACGAAGCCCGCGATGCGACGCCTGGCTATCTCGGCCCCTTCGCGCGGCTGCTCTTCCGCGAGTGGCTCGCCGCCTACTGCCGGCGCGACGAGGAACTGGTGGCGACCGGCCTTGGCGTCCGCCTGCGCCGCACCGCCGCCCTGGCCGGCTACGCCCTCGGCCTGGGGACACTCCGCAGCATTGGCGCCGAGCACCCGGCGGTGCCGTTGCGCCGGGTCGGCCTCTTCGCCGGGCGTCGCGGCCGCGACGCCTCCTCACACGAGGCCTGGGCCGCCTACCGCCAGCTCATGGTGGCACGCCTGGAGGCTCCGCAGTTCTTCGGGGTGACCTACTACGACCAGCCCTTCTTCGTCGGCCTGCGGGCTCTGCTGCAGTCCTACGCCCTGGTTCTCGCGGCGGCGCGTTGTCATGCCGTCTCCCGCGGTGCGGCGGTGATCGTGGCGGAGGATGTGCACTACGCCGTGGGCGCCATCGACCACTGCCTGGGCCGGTCGCCGCTTCTGCAGTGGCCCTCGTGGCGTCGCCTCGAGGAGCACTTCGCCCTGCCGCGCTACGGCCGCCTGCTCCAGAGCCTGGGCTGGGAGTAGCCGGCGCCAGCCACGGGAGACCGATGGCAACGCTGTCGGTCTCCCGTATATCGGATCTTGCGTCACTGGCCGGTAACGGCCCGTGGCGCAAGATCCGCCGGCGTGTCGCACGAAAAGACGGTGAGGTCGTCGCGCCGTTCCCAGCCCTCGTGCTGCCAGAAGGCCAGGCCGCCACGGTTGCTGTTGAACACGAAGAGGTGGCAGCGGCCGATGCCGGCCTGGGCCAGGGCTTCCAGGCAGGCGCGCACCAGGGTTCGCCCCAGGCCCTGGCCGCGACAGGCCGCGTCGACGGCGACGTGGTAGAGCATACCGCGGCGGCCGTCGTGGCCGCAGAGGGCCGTCCCGACCAGCCGGCCATCCCGCACCGCCACCCGGCTGAGGCCGGGGTTGTGCTCGAGGAAGGCGTTCAGGCCTTCCTCGGTATCGCTGCGACTGAGGCCCATGCCCTCGGTGTTCCGCCAGAGTTCCTGTGCGGCCGCTATGTCGCTCGCCAGCATGACGCGTATCTCTGCCACAGGCGTCCTCCCGATGCTCTGACGCAACGCCCGCCGCCCAGTCGGCAACCACCGCCGGCGGCGCCGGCGGCGGCCCCGCGACGCCATGACGGCGCCATGCCGTGGCGGTGTGCCGCCGCCGCCCTCACTCCCAGTGGATGACGATGCCGATGCTGTGCGGCTTGCCGGTGTGCAGCATGCGGTAGCCCTCGAGCAGCCGCGTCGCCGGCAGGCGATGCGTGATCAGCGCCGACATGGCCAGCTCGCCGCTGATCAGCAGCGGGGCGGTCTGTACCCAGTCCTCCTCGCGGATGCCGCAGGTGGTCTTGACGGTCAGCTCGCGCACCTTGATCTGGTCCAGATCCAGGGCGCAGGCCTGACGGTCGAAGTACTGGGCCTGCAGGAGCAGGATGCCCTGCGCCCGGACCAGCGGCACCAGGCGGTCGGTGGTCGCGGCGTGGCCGACGGTGTCCTGGAGGACGTCGAAACCATTCGGGGCAAAGGCCTTGAGCTTCGCCTCGAGGTCGGGGTCGTCGAGATTCAGCACCGGTATCTCGGGCATCCGGGCGCTGACGAAGGCGATGCGCTCCGGGTCTTTGTCGATGACCATCGGCAGGGCGCCGCGGCGGCGCGCCAGTTGGGCGGCGCAGTGTCCGACGATGCCGGCGCCGAGGTGCAGGGTCCGCTGGCCGGCCTGGATCTCGGCGCGGTTCACGCCGCGATTCGAGACGCCGCAGAGGATGGTGAAGGCGAGGCGCTCCATCGCCTCGCGCGACATCGCCGCCGCCGGGCCGTAGTTGCGGTAGCCGCCGGGGGCACTGACCGAACGGCTGACATGCGCGCCCCACATCGACACGACGTCGCTCTCACGCCAGCGGTTGCCGCTGCCGTAGACCAGGTCGCCGACGGCGTGGCCCTTGACCTCGGCGCCGCAGGATTCGACCACGCCCAGGCGGTGGTAGCCGGGCACGCAGGGGAAGCGCGTGCCGAGGTGCTTGCCGCGCAGGATCCAGCGCTCGGTGCCCGGCGAGATCGCCGTCACCAGCGTCCGTACCACGATGTCGCACGGGCCCGGCTCGGCCAGGGTCAGCTCGCGGACCTCATACGCGTCCGCCTTCGGGAAAACGACAGCCTGGATCGTC
>JAGVUW010000746.1 GCA_019136035.1 Verrucomicrobiota bacterium
CCGGACGTGCGCTGGTGCGGCAACGAGCGCGGCCTGGCCGGCGAGACGAACTGGTGCACGCTGAACACGGACGCGTGGTGCCCGGGCAAGGCGGTCCCGGAACAGCTCAACACCGGCCATGAGGACGGCGCCCACTGGCTCCCCGCCGAGGTCGATGTCTCGATCCGGCCGGGGTGGTTCTATCACGCCGCCGAGGATGAGCGCGTGCGCTCCGTCGAGAACCTGGTCGACATCTACTACCACTCGATCGGGCGCGGCGCGAACCTCCTGCTGAATCTGCCCCCGGACCGCCGCGGGCGCATCCACGAGATCGACGCCGAACGCCTCGACGGCATGCGCCGGGCCCTGATGGCGACCTTCTCCAAGGACCTCGCCCGTGGCGCGACGCTCAGCGCCGACCAGGTCCGCGGCAACGACCCGGCCTACGCCGCGGCGCACCTGGTCGGCGGCGATGACCAGGCCTGCTGGGCCTGCGACGACGGCATCACCGCGGCGGCGGTGACCCTCGAGCTGCCGCAGGCCCGCCGCATCGACCAGGTGCTCCTCCAGGAGGCGGTGCCGCTCGGGCAGCGCGTGCGGTCATGGTTGCTGGAGGTCGATGCCGGCGGCGCCTGGTCGACCCTGTGCATGGGCACCACCATCGGCGTGCGGCGCCTGCAGCGCTTCCCGGCGGTGACGGCGCAGCGCCTGCGCCTGCGCATCCTCGAGGCGAAGGCCGCCCCGGTGCTGTCGCGGCTCGGTCTCTTCCTCAGCGGCTCCTGACGGATCTTCCTCCACGGGCCGTAACCTGCCAGTGACGGAAGCTCCGTCAGGGATTGAGGAACAGCGCCTCGGTGGCGGCCGTGATGGCCTGGCGCGTCGGCGCGTCGTCGGGGCTCGTCCAGTGTCCGGCCTGCAGGATGAAGCTCCGTCGGAAGGCCTGCGGCAGGGCGTTGTGGATGGCGAACTGTCCCGGCGGCACCACGGTCGGGTCGAGGAGCGCCGGCGAGCAGATCACCGGCACGCGGATGCGCATCGCCGCGGTGGCGGCGTCGTACGAGGCCAGCACCGCCGCGACCTCGGGGTGGGTCGCGTGGTACTGCCGCACTGCCTCGCCGCTGCCGTTGGACTGGAAGCGCAGGCGCAGGGGGTGGTGACCGAAGGTCGGCACATCCAGGCAGCCGGCCCGGAAACGCCGGTCCCAGGGCAGCGCCAGGGCGCCGAGGCCGCCGCCGAAGCTGCCGCCGCTGTAGACCAGGTTGGCGGCCGTATCCGGGTAGAGCTCGAGCAGCACCGACGCCGCCTGCCAGAGGTCGGCCACGGCGCCGCGCAGGATGTAGCTCTCACGCGCTTCGATACCGCAGAGGACATGACGGCTCGCCTGCCAGGGGAAGGCGGCCGATGTCGAGAGGCCGAAACCGCGGATGTTGGGCACGATCACGGTCAGTCCGGCACGCAGGACCGGCCCGGCGAAGGACCCGTAGCCATGGCCGATCACCAGGCCGCCGCGCGACTCGCGCGGTCGCGAGATGAAGGCGCCGATGCGGGCCCCGCCCAGGCTGGTGTACTCGACCCGCGAGAGGGCCGTATCCGGATCCGGCGACCAGATCGCCTCGACCCTCAGCTCGGTCGGCTGGGCCAGGGTCTCGGCATAGGTCGCCGACCAGAAGGCGTCGAAATCCGCCGGACAGGTCGCCGGCGGCTCAATGGCCAGGAGGCTGTCGAGGTCGTGACCGCAGGTCGGGTCGAACGGGAAGCTGTGCTGGATCATGCGATGGGGGCTCCTTAGGGACAGGCCTTCCGCCGCGGGCTGGCAGGGCGGACCGCGGGTTGGCCGCGCGGTCCGCCGGGTGATGCATCAGGGCCTGCCCCGCCGCGGCGGTACCATACCCCAGCCCGGCACGCCGCGCACGGCAGCGCGCGGAGGCGCACGCGGATCCTTCGCGGAGCGGTGTGCTTCGCGGATGATCCAGGCTAGGGTATGCCGTCGTGGGATGCGGGGCCGTCCCGTGGATGGCCTCGGCGGGCGGCCGCTGGCGGCGCGCTCTGGCGGGCCGTCGGCGATGGGCGCCCCTGTTAATTAAGGAGAGCGGATCGATGTCGACGATTCAGGTCGGTGGCGGGCAGGCGGTGATCTCGCCCGGGCTGGGCACCTCCCTGGCGGGGTACTTCGAGGCGCGCCTGGCGACGGCGATACATGACGACCTCCAGGCGCGGGCTCTGGCGATCGGCGCCGACGGCGAGGCGGTCATCCTGATGTGCTGCGACATCATCTGCGTGCCCTTCGACCTCGCGGCCGCGATCCGTGCCGAGATCACGCGCCTGACCGGCGTGCCGGGAGAGCGCATCATGATCTCGGCGACGCATACGCACACCGCGCCGCAGCCGCGTGCCTTCCTGCTGAAGCCCGAGGACACGGCGACGCGCGTCTGGATCGAGGGCCTGCCGGCGCGGGCGGCCCAGGCGGCGGTGGCGGCCATGGCGGCGCGCGAGCCCTGCACCCTGGCCGGCAGCGCGGTCATGGAGGACCGCATCGCCTGGAACCGGCGCTACCGCATGCGCGACGGCTCGGTGCGCACCAACCCCGGCTACCAGAACCCGGATATCGTCGGCCCGGCCGCGCCGATCGACCCCGAGGTCGGGGTGCTGGCCTTCCAGCGCGCCGATGGCTCGCTGAAGGCCCTCTACGTCAACTACGCCTGCCACCAGGACTGCGTCGGCGGCACCGAGGTCTCGGCCGACTACACCGGGTACCTGGTGCGGCGTCTGCAGGAGCGCCTCGAGGGTTCGCCCTTCGTGCTCTTCACCAACGGCGCCTGCGGCGACATCAACCACTGCGACGTGCGCAGCCCCTACCCGCGCAAGGGGCACGAGCACGCCCGCTGGATGGGCGAGACCCTGGCGGGCGACGTCTGTCAGGCCCTGGGCAAGCTCCAGCCGCTGGCGGCCTCGCCGCTGGTGGTCGTGAACGAGCCGGCGAGCCTGCCCTTGCGCGACGACGCCACGGCGGACCCGTCGTGGCGCACGGTCGACATCCAGGCCATACGGCTCGGCGACGTCGGCTTTGTCGGCATGCCGGCCGAGTACTTCGTCGAGCTGCAGCTCGACATCCGCCGGCGCTCACCGCTGGCGCGGACCTTCCTGGCGGAGCTTGCCAATGGCTGGCTCGGCTATATCCCGACGCGCAAGGCGTTCGAGGAGAATCTCGCCCATGTCTCGGCCGAGCCGATGAAGAAGTTCGACCACATGGGCTACGAGGTGCGCTCGGCGCTGGCGCGCGGCTTTATCCCGGGCGTCGGCGAGGTGATGGCGGACGCGGCGGTGCGGGCGCTGCAGGCCACCCAGGCCTGAGAGAGGGGCCCCGCGGCACGGGTGCGCTTACGGCACCGGTGCCGCGGCAGCGCACCGCAAGGAGGCGATGGCATGAAAGACCGCGCCACACGTTTCAGCGTGTCGTTGCCGCCGGCGCTGCAGCGCGACCTCGACCAGATGGTCCGCGAGAAGGGCTGGCAGAACCGCTCGCAGGCGATCGCGGACATGATCCGCGCTCATCTCGTCGAGCACCGGCAGCATCTCGGCGACCGCGAGATCGCCGGGTCGATCACCCTGGTCTACGACCACCACCGGCCCCTCCTGCAGGAGCTCCTGACCGACCTGCAGCACGCCCACCGCGGCGTCATCATCTCCAGCCTGCATTGCCACCTCGACCACGACCACTGCCTCGAGGTCCTGGCGGTACGGGGTGCGGCCCGCGAGGTCAAGGCCCTGGCTGACCAGCTCACTGCCGCCAAGGGCGTCAAGCA
>JAGVUW010000529.1 GCA_019136035.1 Verrucomicrobiota bacterium
CACCTCGCGGCGGGCCCGCGACTGCAGCGCCACGTAGCTCTTCATCTCGCCGCCGAAGAGGTTCTGCCAGCCCGACAGCCAGCTCTTCATGGCATCGCTGGCGATGACCACCTCGGCGACCACCAGGCGCGGCTCGGCCGCGGCCGTGAGGCCGGGCAGACTGGCCAGGCTGGTGACCAGCACGCCGGCCATCTCGGCCTCGCGGCGGTCCAGTTCGAGGAGGTGCGCCTGCTCACGGCGTCGACCGATCGCCCAGCCGATCAGGAGCACCAGGATCGGCGACAGGAAGACCAGCGGCGTGAGCAGGAGCCAGAAGACGGCCACCAGCGACCCGATCAGATTTTCGGTTGGCATGGCAGCGGCCCTCAGCGCTCGGCCGGCGCGGCATCCACGACCACAGCCGTGCCATAGGCGTACATCTCCGCCGCGCCGGCGGTGATGGCGCTGGTCGCAAAACGCACATTCACCACGGCGTTGGCGCCGAGCTGGACGGCCTGCGACAGCATGCGCTCCATGGCCTCGCGACGGGCCTCGGTCAGCAGCTCGGTGTAGCCCTTCAGCTCACCGCCCACCAGGTTCTTCAGCCCCGCCATGATGTCCCGCCCGGCGTGCTTGGCCCGCACCGTGTTGCCCTGGACCAGCCCGCGGACCTCGAGGATCCTGTACCCCGGAACCGTCTCGGTGTTCACCACGATCATTGCGACTCCCTTTCCCTTGTTCCCTCTCACACGCCGCCGGTACGGCCATCGCCGTACCTCGCTCAGCCGGCGTTGATCTCCTCGGAGATCGCCAGGAGACTCGCCTGCCAGCGGTCTTCGGGGATGTCCTCGGTGATGCCGATGATGACGCGGTTGGTCTGCCGCGCCAGGTCGATGAACTCGCGGGTCGTCCGCCGGATCGTCTCCAGGCTCGCCAGGTGCAGGGACGACGGGAAGTTCAGCCAGATCACCTTGTCCGGCCAGGCCTCGAGGGCCTGCGCCAAGGTCAGGTCGGTATCCGGCGCCGGCGTGAAGGCCTCCACGTAGTCCAAGGCGCTGCCGGCCACCAGGTCGGCCCAGGCGGCGTTATTGCCGTCGAGGTGGGTCCCCAGGAGCTTGCCGGTCGGCCGGAAGTGCTCAGCGCACTCGGCATAGAGGGGCACACAGAACTCCCGGAACCGCGGCGGGCCCATGACCTCGGGGACCTCGTTGCCGCCGTAGTTGGCGTGCGTGATCGGCGACGCCGCCAGGATCGGGTAGACCTTGCGGCGGTTCTCGCGCATGGCTGCTTCCAGACGCAGGATCTCATCGCGGCGCTCGTACCACTCCACGGCGAAGGTCTCGACGCCCATGTAGGCGATCATGATCTGGTGCAGCGGCGTCGCCCCGACGGCGCCGCGCAGGATGACGTCATCGCCCATCCAGGCCTCGGAGCGGGCGTAGCCCTCGTAGGTCGGCGCGTACTCGGTGTGCGTCTCCATCCAATAGAGGACCTTGTAGTCCTCCGGACGCTGGAATCGCTTGACCAGAGACCAGCTCGTGAAGCCGGCCGGCTCGGAGATCTCCTCGACCTCGCCTACCGGGGTGCGATACAGGTGACGTAGCCGCGGGCGACCGTTCTCGACGTAGGAGGTGCTCTCTACCGTGCAGCCCGGGCAGCTCCAGGAGTAGACCGGCACCCGACGGTTCACAATGCAGAGGCCGTCGTTGCGCAGGCGGCGCTCCACGGCACAGGGCGGCAACTTCGATTCGTAGATGGTGAACGGGACCTTGTCCACCGGCTCGCCATGAAGGACCGCCAGAACACGCTCTCGGGGTGTCATCGCTACGCCCTCCTCGGCACTCGCCGCGGCCCTTCAGCCAGGCTCGCACTCCAATTCGCCGACATCCATCTCGGCCACGACCGCCTGGCCCAACAGCTCGATATTCACGGCCACCCGTGTCAGGCTGCGGCGGCGCTGGACGATGCCGCTCATGCCCCTGAAGGGCCCGGCCGTGATAACCACCGTCTGCCCAGGCTGCAACTCGGGCAGGACCACCAGTTCGGTCTGGGACTGGAGCTGCTCCAGACGCAGGAGGTCGTTGAGCTCCCGTACCAGGATGCCCTCCTGCTGCGGCGTGACGTCGATCATATGGATGACGCGGTGGCTCTGCACGAGCTGCGTCCGGCGCTCGGTGTCGACCTGGGCGAAAACGTAGGACCGGAACATCGGCAGAAAGGTCTCGACCGTCCGCCGCTGGTAACGCCTGGCCCGCCGCAAGAGCGGCAGGTAGCAGGCGACGCCGTGGTGGCGGCAGTAGTCCTCCACGACCTTCTCGCAGCGCGGCTTGGTGTAGACGGGCACCCAGAGCATCGCCGGGATCTGCCGGATTG
Organism: Verrucomicrobiota bacterium; assembly: GCA_019136035.1. Classification (GTDB taxonomy): domain Bacteria; phylum Verrucomicrobiota; class Lentisphaeria; order Oligosphaerales; family JAFGRS01; genus JAGVUW01. The sequence continues at coordinate 2,353 of JAGVUW010000529.1, forward strand.
CCGGGATCTGCCGGATTGCCGGGATATCCGGCGCCGGGGGTATCGGTTCCTGCATCGGCTCTATGGTCATGATGAAGGAGGCCATTCGGCCTCGGTCGCGCTGTTCTGTTCCGACGGCACCGCTGCAAACAGCCCCGCCGCCACGGCATCCGAAAAGGTACGACACCACCGCCGCAAGCACAAGCGCCCGGACCGGAAATGCGGGGCGCGTGGTTCGTCACGAAGCGATGGGCTTGGTGAACGGCCCAGGCTACGGCTTGGCAGGAGAGCCGCGGACCGAGCCATCAAAGTCGATCCAGCGCCCGGCCAGGCCGGTGCGCGCGTTCTGGACCTGCGCGACGTGGCCGCCCGGATACCAGTACTTCCGGTCGAGGACACGCAGGAGGGCTTCCATGCCGTCGAGGCAGGCACGGCCGTCGTGGCCGGCGATGACCAGCGCCTCGCCGTCGAGCCTGATGCTGAAGCCCGGCTCGGCGTTGACGCGGCCATCGATGACGACGCGCGGGCCGGCCGTCGGCCCTCCGGCCTCGACGATCGGCAGGGTCACCGCCGCCGGCTCGTCCAGGGCGCGTGCGCAGTAGCACTCGACGAAGGCCACGAGGCGCTGCGCCGCCAGGCGCTCCTCGTCGGACGCACCGGCCCGCAGCACGACCGTGCAGGCCGGCGCACTATCCACGAACAGCGGGAAGGCCTGGACCGCCTCGCGCGTCGCCAGGAAGCGCGTCGATGCCGCGGTCACCGTCAGCGCCGCCAGCTCCTGGCCATCCACCGCCACCGCCAGCACCCCACCGGCGACAGCACCCGACGGCCTCGCACCCGCGCCCTCCACAGCCGTCACGCGGTAGCCATCCGGGATGCCGACGCGGATCACGCTCCCGGACGGCACCGGCGCGCTGAACGACAGCGTCACCCGCCAGGTCGCGAGGTCGTCGGTCACGGTCGCGGTAGCCTCACCCGCACGCAGACCGGGATGTACGGTCGCCCGGCAGCGCACGATGGCGACCTTCCGCGGCGCCTGCCTGAGGCCATCGATGACGGTGACCCCAGGGGCAAAGCGGTTCGTCGGTGCCGCGCCGTCCTCCTGGCTGAAGACATGCGTATCGCCTCCGAGCCAGGCGTTGTCCACCGTCACCCGCGGTCGCGCCTCCTGCAGGGTCTCATTGCCGGTCACCAGGCGGGTGGCGGTGCCTGTGCCATAGCGACGCACCCACGAGGCGCCCGCGACCCTCGCCGCAGGCACAGGGCGGTAGCCGGCATCAATGCAGCCCAGAAGCGGCGGCACCATCACGAGGGCGGTGGACACGCCGCGGGTAAAGGCCACCGTCGGCAGGTAGGCCCACTTGAAGGACTCGCTGATGACGTGGTCGCCCATACCGATGTAGGCCTCGGCGACCTCCTCCGCAGTCATGGTCTCGTAACGCAGGATCTCGCTCATCCCGTAGCCTTCCCACCAGCACACCGGCTTGGCGCCCATGCTGTTGCGGACGACCTCGTTATGGGCGCCCTCGCTGTGCCATGGGCTGGCCTCCTTCATCCCGGCATCGGCCACCTGCCCGACCGTGTACCACGCCAGGCCGAGGTTCGGCACGACGCTCAGCCGCCGGCCGCTCGAGTGCCGGAGCGTTTGCGTGTACTCGATCAGCTTGGTAATCGCCAGGCCCTCGCGGACGAACTCGCCGACCTCGTCGTCCCAGGCGCGCTCGGGGAAAGCCTGCGCCGCCGGACCCGGATGGCGCGCTTCGCCGCCCGCGGTGTCGTAGGCGTAGCCGGTGAGATCGAGCTCGGCGGCGACCTCTTTCAGGTCGACCCGCGCCTGCTCGCCATAGGAGGTGTGCCACGGCAGGACGCGCAGGTCGTCGTCCCAGCCGGTGACGTAGCGCTCGAAGCGGTTGATCTGCCCGGGCGCGGCGGTCAGGGCATCGGCGTAGCGCTCCTTGGCGAGGGCCTCCTCGCACCAGATCATGGCGGGGACGTAGAAGAGCATCTGAACGCCACCGCGCTCGCCTGCCGCGAAGAGCTCGCGGCGGCGCTGGCGGAAGGCGTCGATGTCATCGAGGCGCATCTGCTCCAGGCTGCGCTTGGGGATCGGCGCCGCGGACTGGAAGTCCCAGAACTCACGGCGGCCCACGATGTCGCCGGTGCGCTTGAAGGGCGCGTAGCACCACTCCCAGCCGCCGTAGTTGCGCCGGCAGACCTCGTCCCAGTAGCCGCCAGTGCCCGGCCACGCGGCGTACTGCGTCGGCAGGAGGTTCGTGCGCGGATCGACGTCGCGGCGGACGCTGTAGAACTCGGGAGCGAGTTCCTGCCAGCGCTCCACGGCCTCGGTGTGGCCCCAGGCGCCGCTGATCGGCCAGGACACGAAGGCGAGGCGGCGGCTGCCGCCGGGCTCCAGCACGACGCGGATGCGCAGCGTCATCTGCGCGGGCGGACCAGGCTGGCCGGCATGCGAGAGATACGAGACGCGCTCGTGCGGCTCCAGGGCGATGGCGAGGCCGCCATGGTCGTCCCACATCGCGGCCAGCGGCAGAGATCCGCCGCGATGCGCTGTCTCGTACGGCCCCTGGGCGAAATCCCAGTCGAGGAAGCCCGGCCAGTAGCAGGGGGAGCCGGCCCGGGGATGACGCGCCGTCATCCTCAGCTCCAGCCAGCGCGTCTTGCCGCTCAGGTCCTGCGTCTCGACCGTCCAGGTGCTGAGCCCGCCCGCCTCGCGGCGCGCCACCGCCACGCGGAGGCTCCCCGCGGCGGCCCAGCCCTCTCCAGCAGCCAGCAACGGCACCTCCGCGAGCGCCGCCTTGCCGTCAAGGATCGCCAGGTCGAGGCCCTCCGCCAGCGGCAGGGCGGCCCGTGCCGTTGCCGCTGCCACGACCACCGCGAGCAGCATCCCCAGGCCCAGGCAGTGCCCACGGAACCCCTTGTCGGACGCGGTCGTCGTCATCAGCGGATCCCCCGCGGATCGGGAAGAAGGCGCTCGACGTGGTGGCTGCCGTCGGCAGTCACCACCTTCACGATAAGATTCAGCGTGGCATCGAGCCCCCGCGTCTCCCCGGACCACTCGGCGACGCCGCCGAGGGCGCCGCTGTCGAAGACGACCGTCGGCCCGGGGATCGCCAGCACCTGGACCTGCCGGAGAGCCGCGCCGGCCGGGTCCGCCCGAACCGTCATGGCCGCGTCTACACGCGCCGGACCGCAGTAGAGGTCGTCCAGCCACATCTCACCCAGCGCGAAGTACGAGCCGATCTTCAGCGAGAGGTCAGTCATGCCGGCGGGAATAGTGATCGCCTTGTGCACGAGGAACCAGCAATCGGGGTCGGGGCCGCGCAGGTAGTCCCGCCGGATCCACGTCGGCGCGAGGAAGAACTGCTTCATCGACGTGGCTTCGTAGCGCTGGTCGAAGCGGCCCCGCGTGCCATCGGGCTGCAGGGGCGAGCCGGTGAGCCAGAGGAGGAGGTTGCCGCCGGTCAGGCGCACCCAGGCCTGCACCATGAGCACCGCGCCGGGCGTCACCGCGACATGCTGGCCCCAGTAGCCTGACATCGCGCCGGTCAGCGTCCGCAGCCGCAGCGCCCCGGGGCCCTCGTGGCCGTCCTCGGACCAGCCGACGTCGAAGTTGTCGGCCTCGGCGGAGGAGAACTCCCAGCCGGTGGGCTGGCCGCCCGTGTGATCGGCAAGGTCGGCGTTCTTCAGGAGATTGGCCGATGGCTCACTGGGCCTTACCCGCAGCTCGACAAGCGGCGCGGCGAGAGCCGACCATCCCGTGAACACCGCGGCCGCCACAGCAGCGGCGCACAGCCCATGCCTGAGGCATCGCATCGTCGGCATCACTCCTCGAGCAGACCGCCGGCTGGGGACAGCCCGGCGTCAGCGGTCGGGGGCCGCCAGGAGGTCGGCCGGGACCTGGCTGATGAACTCACGGCAGAGTCCGAGGACCTCGTCGGCCGTGCCGCACTTGAGGGCTTCCTCGACCAGGGTCTCGGCTTCGTGCATGCGCACGTGACGGATGAGCTGCTTGACCGCCGGGATCGACACCGGGCTCATGCTCAGCTCGTGGATGCCCAGCCCCAGCAGGAGCGGCACCAGCAACGGCTCGGAGGCCATCTCGCCACAGACGCCGACCCACTTGCCATGGGCGTAGGCCGCCTGCGTGATGTGCTGCAGCATGCGAATGATCGAGGGGTGGCTCGGCTGGTAGAGGTACGAAATGTCGGGATTGGAGCGGTCCACCGCCAGCGAGTACTGCACCAGGTCGTTGGTGCCGACACTGAAGAAGTCCACATGCGGCGCCAGGCGGTCTGCCACCAGCGCCGCCGACGGCACCTCGATCATCATGCCGACATCCAGGTCGGGGTTGTGCTGAATGCCCTCGGCCGCCAGCTCCTCCTTGACCTCGCTCAGGACGCTCAGGGCCTGCTGGAGCTCCTCCAGCGTCGAGATCATCGGGAACATGATGCGCACCTTTCCGAAGGCACTGGCGCGCAGGATGGCCCGTAACTGCACCCGGAAGATGTCCAGACGGCGCAGGCAGAAGCGTATGGCCCGCATGCCCAGGAAGGGGTTCAGCTCCACCGGCATGCGCAAGTGGCTGAGGAACTTGTCGCCGCCGATATCGAGGGTGCGGAAGATCACCGAGTTCGGGTAGATGTCCTCGGCGACCTTGCGGTAGGTCTCGAAGTGGTCCTTCTCGTCGCAGAGGCCGTCGCGCCTGATGAAGAGGAACTCGGTCCGGAACAGGCCGATGCCGACGCCATGCCGCCGGCGCAGGCGTTCGACCTCCTCGGCCAGTTCGACGTTGGCCGCCAGGCGAACGTGGAAGCCGTCCAGCGTCTCGGCCGGCAGCTCGGACTCGGCCTCGACGCGCGCGAACCACTCCTGCTGCTCGCGGATGCGCCGCTCGTACTGCACGAGCTGCTCCGGGCTGGGGTTGACGACGACGTCGCCGCGCGTGCCGTCGACCACGAGGAGGTCGCCCTCGTTGACCACCGCCAGCGACTCGCTCAGGCCGACCACCGCCGGGATGCCCATGGCACGCGCCATGATGGCCGTGTGACTGGTGCGGCTGCCGATCGCCGTCACGAAGGCGCGCACGTGCTCACGGTCGATGCCGGCCGTGTCCGACGGCGACAGGTCGTCCGCTACCACGATGCCGGCCGAATGCAGGTGCGAGAGATCGACCGGCGGGTGCCCCTGCAGATTGCGGATAACGCGGGCGGCGACGTCCTGGATGTCGGTGAGGCGGTCGCGGATGTAGTTGTCGTCGACCTTGCCGAGCATGGCGCAGTAGTTGCCGATGACCGCGTGGAAGACATGCTCGGCATTGCGGCGCCGGTCGCGGATCTGGGCCTCGACCTGGCGCACCACGCCCGGGTCGTCGACCAGCATCAGGTGGCTGTCGAAGATGGCCGCGTTCTCCTGACCGACGGCCTCCTGCACCCGCGTCCGCAACACCGCGATCTGCTCACGGGACAGGCGCAGGGCCTCCTGGAAACGCGCGATCTCGGCCTCGACCTGGCCCTCGTCCAGGGCCTGCTCCTGCACCTGCGGCGCACGCCGTCCTACGAGGATGGCCTTGCCGATCACCACACCAGCCGATACCCCGACGCCACGCAGGCATATACCCGAACTCGGCATCCTTACTCCTCGCCAAAGCGCGAACGGAACAGCGCTTCCACTGCATCCAGAGCCTGCCGCGCATCCTCGCCCCGCGCCGTCAGGTTCAGCCGTGTGCCCGGACCCGCCCCCAGCATCAGCACGCCGATGATACTCTTGCCGTCACTGACATGGCCGTCACGGCCGATCGTGATCTCGGCGGCAAAGCGGCTGGCCGTCTGCACCAGCAGCGTCGCCGGACGCGCGTGCAGGCCGAGAGAGTTCTCCACCACCACGTCGAGGGAGAACTCTACACTGGCCCGCTTGCTCTGCGCGCTCTTCGTCATCCGGCCTGGCTGCTGCCTCAGCGTCCGGTCAGGGCCTGCATAATCAGGAGGTCGAGAGCCTCGTAGTCGCGCTCGGCGATCAGCGACTGCACCGCCGCCTCGTCCAGGGACCGCGAGATCTCCAGGAGGCGAAGGAACATCGTCCGGCTGTTCGACAGATGACGCGTCGCGGAACCGGCCTTCTGCGTCCGCATCGCCTTCACATCCAGGCCGACCCACTCGCCGTTCCTGCCATAGCCATGACGGTCGAGGATGCGCACCTGATTGAAGGCACGCCGCAGATCCACCGAGCCGAAGCTCTTGTCCTGATCAAATTTCAGGCCGTTCTGGTCATTCAGGTGCACACTCCAGAGCTTGCCGAAGCTCAGGGCAAAGCCCATCTCATCGGAGGGGTCCAGGCCCGCCAGAATGGCATGGGCACTCTCGATGTTCACGCCGATGCGCTCCGGCGCCACCGTGCGCTGAGCCAGGGCAATCGCGTGACCCGTGGTCGGAATGTAGGTCTGGTCCATCGGCTCGTTCGGCTTCGGCTCGATGGCCACGCGAATGCGCGGGTGGTAGGTCAGCATCTCGTTGAGGGTCTCGACGATCTGATCGACCGCCCAGGCGCTGTCCTTGGCCTCGCGGATGTAGGTGCCCTCGCGGGCCAGCCACAGGACAACCAGCTCCGTGCCCAGGGCATCAGCGATGTCAATGCAGCGGCGGAAACGCTCGCGGGCGTACTGGCGGCAGGCCGCGTCGTTGCTGGTGAAGCCGCCGTCGATGGTGCGCGGGTCTTCCCAGAGACGCGGCGCGACGAATTCGGCCACCAGGCCGTGCTCGGCCAGGACCGCCTTGACCGCCTTGGCCTGCGCCACAATCTGCGCCGGCGAGAGGTCGTTCATCGCAGGCACCGCGTCGTCATCATGGAACTGCACACCGTCGAAGCCGAGGCCCTTGTAGAGGCCCAGCTTGCGGCTGAATTCGACACGGTCACGCACGGCAGGCCCGAAGGGATCCTGGCCTTCGTGGATATTCCACGGCCCGAAGGTGAAACGGAATACGCCGGGCATCGCTAGCCTCCTTCTCTGCTCGTGCTTTCGCCGCCGAATCCTGAAGCCTGAGACAGCTTGCGTCCACCCTAAGGGCGGTTGCTTAAAATAGCCTCCGCCGGCGCCCGCGCAACTGGCCCCGCGCACACCGACTTGCCGGGATGCCGCTGCCGCAAGGACCCCGGCGCCATGGGCGACACAGCAAAACGTCGCTCGCCACCGGTGCCGGAGGGCGAGTGGCCACAGACACGAACGCGTCCACGCCCCGAGGCCGGGCAACGAACCGGGGGGCGGCTCCAGGGGCCTGTCGCCCTCCAGGGGCCTGTCGCCCTCCAGGGGCCTGTCGCCCTCCTCGCGCTATTCGCCCGGGCCGCCTTCATGGAGGGCGAGTGGCCACAGACGCGAACGCGTCCACGAGCCGCCACGGCGCCGGTCACCCCACACCGCGCTCTCTCACACCAGCAGCCCCGTCGCCGACCGCGCCCCTCAGTGCCCGACGGCCGGCTGCGGCGCCGTCGCCTGGCGGTAGTAGGTCATGAGATCAGCGAGATTCACGCGGACGTACGGCTCGTCGCAGGCCGGCGTCTTCGCGCCGGCGTCGGCACACCACAGGTCGAGGGTCTCGGGGCGGAAGATGGCGTTGTGGAGGTTCGACTTCATGGCCACCGGGCGGCGGATGATCTCGATCAGCGTCGGCACGTCAATCCGCCCGTGGGCCTCGCCAAGACGCTTCGAGAGCGCCTCGGCACGCCCTCCAGCGCTGATCATGACCGTCTCGGCCGGCACCGGCGGCAGACGCGGATGCGGCGCCCCGGCCTCGAGCAGCTCGACCTTCTCCGGCGTGGCATAGACGCCCACCATGTCGCGGCCGCGGTCACTGAAGACGTAGTAGTACTCGCAGGTGCGCGGCGTCTCCTCGAGGAGGCGTACCGCCTCGCGGACCGTGCCGGCGCGCTCCATGAGGTCGCGCAGCAGGAAGTTCATCGGCAGGCCGTCCCACTGGCCCTCGCCACCGCCACCCATCTCGCCGATGGCCAGGCCCTTCTCGTTCATGCAGGTCACGGTGCCGATGAAACCGGCGTACCCCAGCGACATCCAGGCGTGCCGGCCCTCGGGCATCCAGACCTGCACGACGGCGTGCTTCTGCAGGTGGATGTCGCGCATGTAGTCGAGGACGCGCGCGTGCAGCAGCATGCCGTCGGCAGTGGCGCTGTGGCGCACCGCCACGCCGCTGCAGTGGAAGAGCTCCGGGAAGAAGTTGGCGACACGGCCGTCGCGCTGGCTCAGGCCCGCCGCACGGCTCATGGCGTCACACTCCTCGAGAAATCGCGCCGGCGTGTGCGGCACGGTCCGCCGGGTGATCTCGTCCATGCGGTCGAAGAACCAGTCGCTGCGGGTGACGGTGTAGCCGGCGCCGACCAGGTAGAGGGCATTCTCGGCGACGCCGCGCACCCCGGCCCGCAGGAGCCGGCCGTGCGCCGCGCCCATCTCGGCCGGCGTTCCCGCGACCATCAGGATGCGCTTGCCCTCATGCTCGCAGAGCAGGCCGTGCCCCGCAGTATCGCGGTCGAGGATGCGGATCTGCGCCGCCGGCTGCGCCCACGACAGCGCCGAGACCGCCAGCACCCAGGCCAGCATCGAACGGCAGAGGCGATGAGTCATGCCTGTCATCGGGCTCTCTCCATCAGGAAGTTCAGCATCGCCGCCATCATGCGCAGGAGGTCCTGCTGCGGCACCGCACGGACCGCCTCGGCACTCGGCTCGCGGAACATCTCGGCGCTGCTGATGGTGTCGATAGCCCACTGCCGCACCGCCAGGGAGCCGCGCACGCCCGCGACGTCAAAACTGACCTCGCGCGGCGACAGGGTGTCGCGTTGCAGCCGCAGGCGGCCCTGGCCCTTCACCTTCGGATGGGTCAGGGTGAACTCCAGGAGGCGCTCGGGGGCGCCCTCCGGGCCGGCATCGACGACTTGGATATGCTGCGCAAAGACCTCGGGCGCCGAGGCCAGCGCCAGGGCCGCGCCGGCGACTACGCGCAGACGCAGGAGTTGCCCCGTATCCAGCAGCGGCCCCAGGCCGGCCGACGGGTCGTGCCCCTCAGAACCCAGAAACAGCGTTCCGTCACGCGTCACCAGCCACGGCATCACGCCATTGCCCAGACGCAGCGTGCCGACCTCCGGCACCGGCTCGGCCGTCAGGCTGAACTGGCTGCCGCTGCCGCGGGCGAAGGCAATACGGTACGTCGTCGGCCCTTTGGCCTTGGCCGACTGAATCGTCGCCGTGCCGTCGAGGAGGTGACAGCGCCCCTCGGCCGGCGAACGTTCCAGCATCAACACGGCCTGTTGCAGGACCTCGACCAGCGCCAGGAGCGGCGTCCGTTCGGCCGCCGCCGGTACCGGCGGCGGCACGATCGACGCCGGCAGATCGGCACCGAAGAAGGCGACCGACCGCGACAGGATCTCCGGCAACGCCGCCATGGCGGTGTAGTGACCCAGACCCGGCAGCCAGACGACGTCGCCCGCAACGCCGGCCGCCTCGGCCAGGGCCCGCGTGCTCGCCGGGGGAATGACCTCGTCCTCCGTCGCGTTGATCATCAGAAGCCTCCCGCCGGACGCCAGACGCCGCAGCGCCGCGGCATGGCCCAGCGGCTCGACCCGCGCCAGGGATGCCTCGACCGCCTGACGCTGCTCGGCCGGGAGACGCCCCAGAGCCGCCTTCAGGCCGCGCGCCTCGCGGGCCGTGTCGAGGATCTTCTGAAGCTCGCCGCCGCCGAGGATCATTGCGGCACGCTGTAGACGCGGCTCCACGCCGCAGGCCGAGGCCGCCAGGATCGCCCCCAGGCTGATGCCGCTGACCCCCAGACGCCCGGCGTCGACCTCGGGACGCGTTGCCAGGACGTCGGCCGTGCGACGGATGTCCAGGAGGGCCTGCTCGAGACACTGCGTGAACAGCGACAGGTCGTTAAGGAGATGCTGACGACCGCCGGCACCGCCGCGTTCACCGTAGTACGGCAGCTTGAACATCACCGCCGGGATGCCGTTCTCGGCCAGGACCGTGCACAGGGTCCTCTCGAGTTCGAAGGTGCCGTTAAGGATATGCAGCACGATCACCGCCGGCCGCCCCGGCTCCCCCGGCTGGAGGTTCGCGGGGACGTAGTACTCGGCCGGGATGGTGTTGTTGCTCACCAGAGCCGTCTCCAGTGGCGACGGGTAGCTGAGAAGGTACCGCCGATGCCGCGGCTGCTCGGCATCGAGCGCGATCGTGTAGGCGAAGCCACGCCCGTCGTAACTCGCCCCGGGAGCCACCGCGACGGTCTCCGCCGGCGCGGCGGCCAGAAGCGGCGCCATCAGGAGTGCCAGCCAGGCCAGCGCGGCCGCCGTGCTGCGTGTCGTGCCCATGGTGAACCGGATCCCCTCGAGGTTGCTGACGACGCGCGCCTGCCCGCCAACGCGGCCCGCCCACGGCAGACCGCCCGGCACAGGCCGTCCCAACGCGCCTTACCCTAACCCCGGCGGGCGCCCGTGGCTACCCGCAAACCTGCGCGCGTCTGCCAGCCGGTCGCGCCAGCCGAGCGCCCCCCCCCGGAGTAGGTCCACGGCGCCGGCCGTGGACCCGAAAGGGCGCCACCGGCGCCACCCGGAGTAGGTCCGCGGCGCCCGGCACCGCCTCAGCCCTTGATCACCGCCAACGGCCGCAGACGCGCCACGCGTCGTGCGATGCCGGCGCGGTCGCAGGCGTCGACGACCTCGGAGACATCCTTGTAGGCCTCCGGCATCTCCTCGGCCACGGTCTCGCGCGAACGCGCCCGCAGAACGATGCCGCTGCGCTCGAGTTCGCGGGCGACGTCACGGCCGCGCGCCTGCTTGATCGCCTGACTGCGGCTCATGCAGCGCCCGGCGCCATGGCAGGCGCTGCCGAAGGTCTCCGCCATGGCCTTGGCCGTGCCCGCCAGGACGTACGAGCAGGTCCCCATGTCCCCCGGAATGAGCACCGGCTGCCCGACGTCGCGGTAGGCGGCCGTGACCTCCGCCTGGCCCGGTCCGAAGGCGCGCGTGGCGCCCTTGCGATGCACGCAGAGCCGACGATCGCGGCCGTCGATGCGGTGGGTCTCGAACTTGGCGATGTTGTGCGCGACCTCGTAGACGGTCCGCAGCGCCGCCGCCCGGCTGTCCCTGAAGACACCCTCGAAGGCCTGCCGTGCCAGATGCGCGATGACCTGGCGGTTGGCGAAGGCGTAGTTGATCGCCGCGTTCATGGCGCCGAGGTAGCGGCGGGCCTCCGACGAGGTCAGCGGCGCACAGGCGAGCTGGGCATCCGGCAGGGCGATGCCGTATTGCCTTGACGCACGCTGCATCACCCCGAGGTAGTCGTCACAGACTTGGTGCCCGAAGCCGCGCGAGCCGCAGTGGACCATCAGGGTCACCTGCTCCAGCGCCAGCCCGAAGGCCCGCGCTGCCGTCTCGTCATAGATCTCGTCGACGGTGCCCACCTCGATGAAGTGGTTGCCGGCCCCGAGGGTGCCGATCTGATCGGCGCCGCGTCGCCAGGCCGTCTCCGAGATCGCCTCCGGGTCGGCGCCGGCCATGCAGCCGGACTCCTCGATGCACTCCAGATCGCCGGCCTCGCCATAGCCGGCCTCGACTGCCCAGGCCGCGCCCCGACACACCGCGTCGCGGTACGCCGACGCGCTCGGGTGCAGCCGACCGCCCGCGCCCACCCCGCTCGGGATGCCCTTGAACAGCGCCTCGACCAGCGCCTCGCGACGCGGCAGCACCGCCTGGCGGTCCAGGCCGCAGGCCAGGAGCCTGACGCCGCAGTTGATGTCGTAGCCCACCCCGCCCGGCGAGACCACGCCCTCCTCAGCGTCGAAGGCGGCCACGCCGCCGATCGGAAAGCCGTAGCCCCAGTGCATGTCCGGCATCGCCAGACTCGCCACCTGGATGCCCGGCAGCTCGGCGACATGCATAGCCTGCTCCGGGGCGCGATCCGCTACCGCCCGCGACAGCATTGCCGGACCGAGCACCAGACGCACCGGAACCCGCATGGCGCCCTGACGGGGGATCTCCCACACACACTCGCTGACCTGCTGCAGACTGGATGCGTCCATCGCGCCCTGCCCTCACACGTCCACAATCGCCTGGCCAACCCAACGGTCACCCACCGGGCCGAACTCCAGACCGCAGAGGGTCACTGCCTTGATCTCGGTGCGCAGGTCGTGCCGAGATGGATCGTAGGCTTCGCCCCCTAGGCGCGCCGTGAGCCGGTCCGGCGACAGCGACAGAATCTCGAATCGGCAGTACAGCCTGTGCTCGACCTGATGCCGGAGATTCAGCGCCGACAGCCAGGCCGCCAGCAGCGGCACACCGGGCTCGGCACGGACCTCGATCTGCTCTTCCAGACGCGCCTGCACCGTCGCCGGGTCCACCAGGAGCGAGAACAGCCCCCAGGCCGCCCGCGACAGCACCGCCGCGGCGTCCGGACCCCAGACCCGGATGCCGGTGTCGGCCGTGTGCTCGACATACTCGAGCCACTCGGGCAATGCCTGCGGATGGAGCTCGCTGCTGGCCATGCCCCTACTGTAACCCCCGCCCAGGCAGGTCGCACAAGCCGAGCGCGACCCCGGGGCGCCCGCCTGCGGCGGCGCCCCTCCCGCTCTGGCAGCGCCACTCGGCTCGTGGCGCCCACTCCGCCGACCTCGGCGGCCGGGTCACTCAGGCCGGTGGCTCAGGATGGTCCCGGCCAGGGGGCCGTACATCCCCCTGCCCCAGGTCACGGTGGCACCAGCGAGGCCGGCGCTCAGACGCGGCTCCACCGCCGCGGACCTCAGTTCGCGGCCGTCCTGGAGGAGGCGCAGACGGCCCTCGGCGACGACGACCTCGAAGGTCGTCGGGGCGCCGGTCCAGCGCACCTGGCCGGTGACCTGCCCGGGCCAGCGGAAGCGGTGCACCAGGCCGTACTCGGCCAGGGCCGCGTCGGTGATGAAGGTATACCCCTCCGGTCGCGGCGTGCCGCCCTTGTTGGAGGTGCCGACGTAGAGGGCGTCGCCGAGGCTGACGAGGCTGGTCGCACGCTGGCCCCAGTCGTTCATGACATTCTTCGTGCCGTTGGCCTGGTTGTAGGCGACAATCTCGGCCTCGTACGGGTGCCCGACCGCGGCAGTGAGCGGCGGCTGGGTGAAGAGCCGTTCCATAGGCGTCCAGGTGTCGGCATGGCGGTCATAGCGCCAGACCTCGGCCCACGGCCACACCGTGGCGTAGAGGTCGCCCCGGTAGAGCGCCAGCGCCTGGGCCTCGCGGCTGTAGGTGGCTACGCCCGGCAGACTCGGCGGCCAGAGCTCGCGCAGGCGCATCGCCTCGCCGTCGAACTCGTACACGCATCCGGTGGGGTACTGGCCCAGGAGCAGGCGGTCGTAGTAGTTCAGCATCGCGTAGACCTGGAAGCTCTTGCCGTCAACCGTGCGCAGCGTCTGCCAGGCGCCGTCACGGAAGGCGTAGACGCCGCCCCAGTTGGTCACGGTCAGGACCGTCTCGCCAAGCTGACCCCAGGCCCAGGTCGTCTGCCGCAGCGTCGTCGTGGGCTGTGCGATGGCCTTGGAGAGGTCCGGCGCCGGCTGGCCGGGCTGCCACGACAGCGCGCAGACCCGCGTGAAGGAGTCGGCGTCGTCGACGCCGCGCCGGTCGTGGTAGAAGAAGAGGTGCCCCTGAGCGTAGTAGACATGGTGAATCGTCTCGCGCTCGGGGGCCGCCAGGATCGTCTCGCCGCGGTAGGCGACGCGGCCGCGCTCGAAGGTCAGCACCCCGTCGCCGAGGGCCATGGCGCCATCGCCGCCGCCCAGCCCGGCGGCGGCGTGCTCTGCGGATGGCTCCCAGGTACCGGCGGCGGCACTCCAGAGCTGCGGCCGGCTCGTGGGGCTCAGCGGCCGGACAAGCAGGCGGCCGTCGACGTCGCCGATGTAGACGCCGGTGTCGGCACTGAAGCGCGGCAGGGCGTCGTGCACCGGCGCGGCGGTCTCCACTGCCGGACGAACGAAGCACTGCAGGGCCCGGCGGTCGTTCCGGCAGGTGGTGTTGTACAGCCCCTGGAAACCGGCACCGGCCACGACACGCCCATCGCGGTCCGTGACCTCGAAGAGAGTCCCGAAGTTCTGGCCGAGGTCGGCCCCGAAGTCGACCTGGACGGTCACGTGCATCGCCGAGCCCTCCGGAAGTGCAGCCGCCTCGCCGGCCAGCGCCGACCAGGCCAGACTCGATGACAGGACGCCATGCAGCAGAACAGCGGACAGCTTCATCGGGACGGCCCTCCTGAGCGTTTCCGAGACGACCCCCACAACCCGATTGCCGCCAACGGCCACGGCCACGACCCCTGAATGTACTCCGCCAACCGCTGAAGAGGAACGCCCCGACCCGCTGCCCCCAGGGCTGATCGAAGACTGCCTCAGTGCTCGCCTGGCCGCCCGGAACGGATGCCAGAACCTGGCCCTCAAATTGCCCTGTGCTGCCCCCGCGGCCTGCTCGCTCAGCGAGGTCGCCCGCCGCGGCCGCCGCCGACCGGCACCGTCATCGCGCCGCGCTCCCTCACCCGCGCTTCCTGAGGTAGACCACCGAGCCGCCGACCTTCTCGTAACCGAGCTTCTCGTAGACGCGCTGTGCCGGCAGGTCGTGGGTCATGGTGACGACAGTGAAGCGCGAGTAGCCCTCGGCATCCATGCGCCGGGCGATCTCGCGCTGCAGTGCCGAGCCGATGCCGCGCCCCTGGAAGTCCGGGTGGACGGCGTTGTTGCCGATCTGGGCGATGCCGCTGGAGGCGTCGAAGCCCGCCGAGGCATAGCCGACGACACGCCCCCCGACCTCGCAGACGACGGCATCCAGCGGACGGGCACGAATGCCAGCCAGGACGCCGCTGGACTTGTGCACATGCCAGGGCTTGCCCGCCAGGGCCATGCCGAAGTACTCCTCCTGGATGCGCGCCATGCAGTACGGCCCGAAGGCCGCCTCGGTCACCGCCGCGATGCCCTCGGCATCGCTGAAACGGAAGGGCCGTATGAGGCGGTCGTCCTGACGCAGATACGGGTAGAACGGCGCCGCGCCGGCGAGGCGCTCGATCATGCCGACCACATGGGGCACATGCCAGGCGCACCGGGCGACGTCGAGGAACTCGGCACGGTCGTCCGGAGTGTGGTAACAGGGCCGCGGCGCCAGGCCGGCGTCGCAGACGAAGACGTACGGCAGGCCCAGGCCCAGGGCGACCCCGTGGTCGCAGCCGGCCGCCGTCGAGACGTCGACTCGGAAGGCCTCGCGGACCGGCGCCGTGAAGGCGGTCTCACAGAAGCCACGGCAGCCGGCGTACATCATCCGGGGCGTGCCGGCGAGGTTGCCGACGTCGTCTATCTCGACGTGGGCCACCGTGCGCTCGGCCAGGCCCGGCCGACGACCGTAGAACGCCTTCGCACCGGCGCCGCAGCAGTCATCGCCGCCATTCTCCTCGCTCCCGGTCGAGACGAGGAGCACCGTCGCCGGGAAACGCCGGCCCGCCAGAGCCCGCGCTACCTCCAGGAGCACCGCCGTGCCGCTGGCGTTGTCCAGCGCACCGGGCGCGAAGGCGGCGGAGTCGTGGTGCGCCGAGACGACCAGGACCGTATCGCCCGTCCCCGGCAGGGCCGCCACGACATTCTGGGACTCGCCCTGACGCGGCGCCTCGACGGCCGTCACGACCAGGCGCGCCCGCTTGCCCTGATGCCGCAACAGCGCGTTGCCTGTCCGCCAGCTCACCGCCGCCACCGGCAGCCCGAGCTCGGGATAGCGCACCGCCTTGGTCTCGATCCCGTCCATGTGCGCGCTGATCACCACCAGGCCGCGCAGACCCTGCGCCTCGAGGCCGACCAGGTACGGTATCGCCACCGCATGGCTGTCGCCGGCAAAGAACAGCCCGATCCGGCCGGCTACCGCACCCGACTCCTTCCGCGGCGCCGAAGCCCGACCCAGGAACACCAGCTCGCCGGTGACATAGCCCGCCGCGGCAAACTGCGTCGGCAACGACGGGTAGGACTCCGCTACACCCTCGACGGTCAGACGCGAGGAGGCCGCCTGATGCGAGGCCGAGGCAAATCGCTCGATCGCCGCCTCGTACCCCAGCGCCTGCAACCGCCCGGCGACGTACTGCGCCGCCGCCAGCTCCGGCCAACTGCCCGGCGCGCGCGGACCGATCTCCAGAAGGTCACGAACCGTCTTCTCGATCGATGCTTCCAACACAGGTGCCTCCTCCACACTCCAGACCACTGCCGCCGCGCTGCCAGCGCGGCCCGGACCTGCCCCGGACGCTACCACGGCCAGGACGATATGTCAATCGTGACGCCACCGTTGACTTTCCGACTCGTTCAGTGTACCTTCGGCACAACGCGCCGAAGCCTTTGCAGGGCCACTCCCCTCCGGCTTCGCTGCGGCGGCGGGCTGACGGCGGTGTGCACTCAAAGGAGGCCTGGCGTATGAAGCTTGACGTGACCCGAACTCAGGTCTGGGCGGCGGGAGTGAGGGACGAACCCGGGGCCTTGGCGGAGAAGCTCGAGGCTCTGCATCAGGCCGGCGCCAATCTCGAGTGGGCCCCCGAAGAGCCCGGCCAGGGGGTCGTGCTGGTGACGCCCCTCAAGGGTACCGCGCAACTGCGCGCCGCCCGCGCCATGGGCTTCGTCAGGGGTGACGACCTGTACTTCGTGCGCGTCGCCGGCGCCGAGGCACCGGGGATCGCGGCGGCGATCACGGCAGCCCTGGCCGCTGGCGGCGTGAACCTCCGCGGCCTCTCAGCCAGCGCCATCGGCAAGCGCTTCGTGGCCCACCTGGCCCTGGACAGCGCCGCCGATGCCACCAAGGCCATCCGGATCCTCAAGAAGCTCGCCTGAGCGCCGAAACGTACCCGCGCCGGACGCCAGCCTGGACCACCCACGAAGCCCCCCCCCCGCTTCGTCCATAGTCCCCGCGCAGCGCCTTATACTATTGCGGCCGCCGCTACTACAGCCCGGGGTTCGGGAGGTGGGCGAATAGGGATCCGATCGGGGAGGACGGGGGGCTGCGGCTCCATGGTTTTGTGGGGAATGAGGTCCCCGGTGAGGTCGATACTCTCGGCGTTTGGAAGCTCGTTA
>JAGVUW010000631.1 GCA_019136035.1 Verrucomicrobiota bacterium
GCAAGCAGGCGCTGCCTGAGCGCCCAGGCCAGAGCCGTAACCAGGCCGCCCTGCACGAGCAGCCCCAGGGCGACGGCCGCGGTAAAGGGCCAGCCGCGCCGGCTGGGCGGTGACGGCCGCGGCCCCGTCGACGCCGCGGCCGCCCCGGCGCTCGCCGCCGGGCTCGGCGACGGCGCCAGCGCCGGGTCGGCGTCGGCACGGACAACACGGATGGGTATCTCCGAGGGCGGCACCCCCTGGAGGATCTTCACCACCATCGCGCCGGCGGTAATGCCCTGGCGATGCGCCTCGTCCAGGCGGGTCGACGCCGACACCAGCCCCTGAACGCCAGAGGCGTCGTAGACCGGCACCGGCGACACGCGGGCAATCCGCGCCAGGACGTCGTCGAGGTGCTGCGGCTGGCCATCGCGATCCCGCGACCATGAGGTCAGCAGCACCAGGCAGTCCACCGGCAGAACGCGGACCTGCTCGATGAGCTCCGGGGTCGCGTAGCGTTCGGCACTGAGGAAGACCACACTCATGCCCGGACGGCGCCGCGCCATCTCGGCAGCCCAGGACTGCATCTGCTCGCGGTAGGCCAGACCAGCCGGCGAGAGGTCGTGAACGACCACCAGAGCCCGCGTCGACGGGTGGCGCTTGAGTGCCGAGGCGACGACCGTGCTGACGTCGTGAACCCGGATACTCCCGGTCACCTGCGCGCGCCTCAGCCCGCCATTGGGCGGCAGGTCACTGACGCCGCAGAAGACGATGGGAACGCCGGGCAGCAGGCGGTCGTGCGTCGCCATGGCAAAAGCGAAGGCGGCGTCGTCAGCGGCGATGACCGCCTCATAGCGCGAGCGGCGGTGCTCACGGGCGATGTCGGCCTCGAGGGTCGCCGCTGCCGCCGCGGGGTCAGCGCTGTCCTCGGGGAGGTACCGCACGCGCAACACCGCCTGAGGGTACGGCGCGGCGAGGGCCTCGCGGACGCCGGTCGTGAGAGCCGCACTCCATGGCGACTCGGGGCTGTAGGAGTTGATCAGCAGCAGCCGCGGCGAGGGCGCGCCCGGATGGCATGAAGCCAGGGCAATCACCGCGCCGACCCAGGCCGCGGCGATAGGCCCCCGACACGACAGAAGGCCGCGGCGACCAGGAAGCCACCCTGTGTTGATCCCAGCCACTCCTGCCCCCCCCACGTCAGCGCCGTCAGCGCGCGTCCCGACTGTGCCGGAGGCCGTTCTGACCGAGCCGGCAAACAGCACCACGGCTGCTCTTACGATAGCGCCGCCGCAACGCCGCCGCCAGGCCGCACCGGAACCGGGTGCAGCCCGTCAAGGTGGGGTTCAGGCGATGGCCCGCGGCCAGGCGCAGTGGCGCCTGCGCACGGGCGCTCTACAGGACACGCGCCGCCACAGCGGCGGCCCCGTCGCCCCGGCGCCGTCCGGGAGGTGCCATGCGCATCCCTGCGCATGTCCCGGCGCCCGCGGGCGCCGGATAGGGCACGGCAAATCACCGCATCGGAACGCGGTCCTCCATAGGCCCTCCCCCCAACGGCGCCTCACTCGAAAACCGCGATCTCGGCCCAGTCGCGCAGGCGCAGCCCGACACGCCAGCGCAGGCCGTCGGGCTGCCGACGCCGCCGCACCTCAGCCCGGCGTCGCAGGCTTCTCGAGTTCCTTGATGAGGGCGTCGGCCTCGGGCAGGCGCGCTTCAGGCAGCCCGAGTCGGCGGGCTTCCCGGAGTTCGACCAGGGCGGCGGCGTCCCTCCCCAAGGCCTTGAGGATGGTGCCGCGGTGCAGACGCACGAGGGCGCTATCCGGCAGGCCGCGGACGGCCTGCGCACTCAGGGCGTCAGCCTCGTCGAGGCGGCGCTCCAGGTAGGCGCACCACGCCAGGGTATCCGCGGCGTGGGGGCTG
Source organism: Verrucomicrobiota bacterium (assembly GCA_019136035.1). Classification (GTDB taxonomy): domain Bacteria; phylum Verrucomicrobiota; class Lentisphaeria; order Oligosphaerales; family JAFGRS01; genus JAGVUW01. Next base: position 1,894 of record JAGVUW010000631.1, read on the forward strand.
TTGGGCGCGGCAGCGCGGGCACGCTCGGCCGCCGCGCGCGCCTCGGCCAGAGGCCGCCCGGCTTCGACGAGGAGCATGGCCAGGTTGTTCAGCGCCGCCGGGTTATGCGGGTCGCGCTCAACCGCGGCCTGGTAGGCGGCGATCGCCTCGTCGAGACGCTGGCGCTGCGCCAGAAGCTGGGCCAACTGGGCGTGCAGACCGCTCAGGCCGGGCTGCAGCGCGATAGCACGGCGGTACTCGGTCTCAGCCGCATCCAGCTCACCGGTCTGCTCCAGGCAGTACCCCAGACGCGCCCGCAGCTCGGCGTCCTGCGGCAGGGCCTCGAGCAGGACGCGCAGAACCCGCACTGCCGCCGGGAAGTTGCTCTGCGCCACCAGGATGCGCGAACGCATCCGGAAGGCCTGCACATCCTGGGGACTCTGGGCCATGGCCTTGGCGACGTGCTCGTCGGCCAGGGCGATGAAGCCGCGGCGCAGATACAGGTCCGCCAGGACCAGGTGGCCCATGGTGTCGCCCGGGTTGTCTTTAAGGAGCGCGTCCAGAGCGCGGTAGCTCTCGTCGGTGCGGCCGTCCAGCGCCAGAAGCTCGCCGTAACGCGAACGCATGCCATAGCGCCGCGGGTAGTCCTTCGTCAGCTCGCTGTACAGCCGGATGGCCTCGGCGAGATTGCCATGCTTGAGCTCCATCTCGGCCAGCTCGATGCGCGGGCTCGCGTCGTCAGGGTGCTGCACCACCAAGGCCTTGAGGTGGTCGATGGCCGTGTCGCGCTCGCCGCGCTCGTCGAGCACCTGCGCCAGGCCGATGCGCGCATCGACCAGGTCGGGGTCGCGGTCAATGCTGCGACGGAAGCCCGCCTCGGCGGCGTCGAGGTCTTTCCGGCGCAACGCGGTGAGGGCATCCTCGAGGATGGCCCGCGCGTCGTCCGAGTTCAGATACATCAGGCGCGCCGCGCCCTGCGCCGCCGCTTCGAAATTGCCATGCAGGCGCTGCGCCCGCACCAGGGCCAGGACCGCATCGAAGTGGTCAGGAGCCCCCGCCACAGCCCGCGTCGCGTAGGACACGGCCCGCTGCGACTGCCGCAGGGTCACCGCCAACTGCGCCGCGCCAAGAAGCGCCGCCGGATGCTCGGGCGCCAGACGCAGAGCGGCCTCGTAGGCACGCACCGCCTCGTCCTCGAGATTCACCGCGATGCACGCCTGCGCCAGCGTCACCCAGGTGCCAGGCGCGCCCGGCTCAAGCTCGGTGGCCCGACGCAGAGCCAGACGGGCCGTCGCCGCATCGCCCTCCTCCAGCGCCTTCTCACCGCGAAGCCGCCACGACGCCGCCTGCTCACGACGCTCCTCGGGTGTCAGATTCTGCCCCAGACCGGTCGACGGCGCGGTCTCGCCGGCCGGCGCCGCCTCCACCGCCGGCTCGCGCCAGAACACGGCGTAGCACACCCCGCCGATCAGGCCGCCCCACAGGGCCAGGAGTAACAGCCCGGCCACCGCCAGACGCGCAAGCCTGGCCTGCAAAGCACCCTCGCAGCCGCACAGCGCACCGCACTGCCAGGAGGGACCGGGACGCATGCCCCGACACAGCAGCCGCGCCAGAAACGGATTGCCGTACTTCGAACCCACCGGACAGCGCGTGCGCTCGATGCCGCCGACCTCGACCAGGCTGATGCTGCTGCACGGCTGAAAGGGCGGACGTTCCTGACCGCCCAGCAGCCAGAACAGCCCGATGATCCAGTGCGTCGCCACGTGGATGAAGTCAAAGGTCAGAAAGATCAGATCGAACGGCAGACGGATCAGACGCACTATGAAACGCAGAAACCTCATCAGGGTCCTTCCTAATCCACCGCGCCGACGACGGACACGCCAGGC
>JAGVUW010000208.1 GCA_019136035.1 Verrucomicrobiota bacterium
TCAAGGGACTCAAGGGACTCAAGGGACTCAAGGGACTCAAGGGACTCAAGGGACTCAAGGGACTCAAGGGACTCAAGGGACTCAAGGGACTCAAGGGACTCAAGGGACTCAAGGTGTCCCCGGTGTCCCCGGTGTCCCCGGCGGGCCGGCCGGCTCTGCCAGCGGCTCGCGGTCCGCGCCCGCGGCGCTGTCTGCCGGCCCCGCCGGCGGCGGTGCTTGTTCAGGCCCTCTCCAGGATCAGCACCCAGTCCTGGAAGACGGGCAGGCGGCTCACCGGCAGGGCGGCGTTGCCGGCGTCGTCGCCGCGCACGACGCCGAGGTCGTGCGCGCGGCCGTCGACCGGGCTGACCAGGCGGGCGTGGTAAGGCATGCCGGGCTCGAGGGCGCGCAGGGTCGGCAGGGCCCATCGGCAGGGCAGGAAGAGCACCCGCACGAGGCCGGGGACGCCGCCGGCCATCGGCAGGAGGGGCTCCTGCGGCATGGCATGCGGCTCGACCCACTCCGGGTGGGGCTCGAAGCGCCACCAGGGCAGCCCGGCCAGGAGTCGTGCGGCCAGGCCGACCTGGGCCGAGCCGGGCAGGCGCGCCGCCTCGTCCCAGGGGGTATCGCCCCAGGACATGCCATGCGGCGACGGGCCGAAGGGCTTCTCCCGGCGGTTGACCTGCCAGAGGCCGTTGGCGCCATAGGTGAATCCCGCCGCCCCCGAGAGCATGGTGGCCCAGAAGAGGAGGCGCTGGAGTTCCTGTCGGCAGGCCTCGCCGATGCCCTCGTAGCAGACCTCCGCCTCGATCACCGGCAGCGTCGGCGTGCTGGCGCGGGCCGCGGCCAGGGCCCGCAGGGTGTTCGGCAGGCTGAGGCGGTCCTGGTGGCCGGTCTGCAGCATATCGAGGTCGAGGAGGCTCGAGTCGTCGAGGCTGAGGCGTGACGCCTCGCAGGGGTGGATGGTCAGCGGATGGCCGATCGGGTCGAGGCGGCGCACGGCCCGGGCGACCTCGGTCCAGCCCCGGCGCTGGGCGGCGCGGTCGGCGTCGGGAGTCGTCGAGAGGTAGTACGGCATCGTGCCCTCGCCGGCCAGGCACCACACCACCGGCCAGGCGCCGTAGCGCGCCACCAGGCAGCGCCAGTGCCGCTGCATGCGTTCGACGCCCAGCCAGCCGAGGTGGAAGCCCCAGGCGCCGACGATGCAGGGCACCATGCCGGCGTCAACGATGGCCGCCAGGCGGCGGTCAGCGTAGTCGAAGTAGGCCGGCCGCAGGCTGGCGTAGTCAGCCTCCCAGGGTCCGCCGGCCTCGTTGTCGCCGCGCGTGTCGAAGGCCGGCATGTCGGGGTAGAGCCCCGCCACGATCTGGATGACGGTGAAGCCCTTGGCGGCGCGGTCGGCGACCAGGCTCATGAACTCGTCGGGCCAGGCCAGGCGCTGGCAGAGGCCCTGCCACCAGGTGTCACCCAGCCACAGGAAGGGCGTCCCGTCAGTGTGCTCCAGGGTGCGACGGGAGGCGGCGACGCGCAGGGGGCCATGGCGGAGCAGCGGGTTGTCGCCGGTGTAGGGCTCGACGTCAAAGGCGCCGCGCTGGCCGTGGAGGTCCTCCAGGCCGGCCGCGAGGCACTCGCTGTGCCAGCGGTGTCGGCCGGTCTGCAGGGGCGCATAGCGCACCCGCCAGGTGCTGCCGCCGGCCCAGAAGGCCGGCACCCGGCGCTGGCGGCCGTCCGGCGCGGTCACGACGACGTCGACCTCGATACGGTCCGGGCCGTCACCCGGAATGCCGCGTGACGGCAGGGCCCACTCGGTCAGGCAGTGCTGCTGCGTGGTGCGCATCGTTCCACCCCGTGCTGAGCGCGGTATGGCGACCTGGCCGAAGCCGGCCGGTGGTCCAAGGCCAGGCCGGGGCCCCGGTGTCCCCGGTGTCCCCAGTGTCCCCGGTGTCCCCGGTGTCCCCGGTGAGCTTCCCTTCGCCTGCCCCGCCCGGCGGGTGCCGGGCGGGCGGGGGCGCTGCCGTCTCTCAGTCGACCGGTCGCAGCAGGATCCAGTCCAGGCCGAGGCCGTCGCCGAGGTTGGTCAGGCGCAGGGTGTTCTCGCCGGCGGGGAGGTCGAGCGCCATGGGGGTGTCGTTGCCGCCGACGGTCAGGTAGGCCCAGTTGTCGGTGCCGGTCGAGTAGCCGCCGGTGGGTTCGAAGCGTATCTCGCGGGCGACGTCGCCGGGGATCTCGCCGTTCAGGCGCAGTTCGCGCCGCGGGTTGGTGGCGCCGCTGCAGTACTTGAGGACGATCTGGTAGCGCCCGGCGCGGGGGACGGTGGCCTTCCACTCGAGCCAGTGGCCGATGGCGTCTTCCCAGCCGGTGACCATGGCGCCGGAGGCGCCGCGGCGGCCGCTGGCGGTCTTGACCTGGCCGCCGCCCTGAGCGGCGAAGGCCTCGGCCTCGACCGTGACGGCGCGGTCGTCCAGCTTGGTCAGGATAGCCGCCGGGGGCATGACCACGGTGGCCTCGGCGGTCTCGGTGACGTCGCCGGCGCGGACCGTGAGGACGGCGCGGTACTGTCCGGGGGCGTAGGACTTCTCGACAGTCGGTCCGGTGGCGGTGGTGCCATCGCCGAAGGCCCACGTGTAGGTGGCCGGGGTGCCCTTGGGCACGACGCTGGTGCTGGCGTCGAAACGGACGGCCTGGCGGCCGGAGAAGGCGGTCGGGACGTCGGCGATCAGCCGGGGCAGGGGCATGGGCGGGGCCTCGCGCAGATCGGCGAGGAGGCCGAGGACGTGGGGCGCGACGCGGATGTACATGGTGTAGGACTTGCCCCAGCCGCTGAGGCTCTCGATTGCGGCGTCGGTCCCCGCCATGAGGACGCGGGCGAGGTCCTTATCGCCGGTGAGGCGGTAGGCGTAGCCCATGCCGTCGAAGAGAAGGAGATTCGACCAGGTGCCCTTGCTGGACTTCGGGCAGGTGGTGTAGCGGAAGCCCTGGATGTCGGGCTCCCACATGTCGTTGGCGAGGAAGCGTGCCCCCTGGTGGATGCTGTCGGCGACGCGCGGGTCGCCGGTCTCGAGGTGGTACCACTTCAGGCCGGTGAGGAGGACGCCGACCATGAAGCCGGCGTTGCCGTAGTGTGCCGGTTCGCAGAGGCAGTGTCCGGGCACCATGCGTCGGCGCCAGCCGCCGCCGGCCGTGCCGAGGGCGGGCTCGGGGGTCTGCTTCTCGAGGACGCGGTCGACGATGATGCGGGCGGCGTTGAGGTAGAACGGGTCGCTGGTGCCGCGGTAGACGGCCATGGTGAAAATGAGGTCCCACCCTGGCTCGCGGCAGTTATGGAAGTCGTAGTTACGGGTGCCGTAGGTGCCGTAGTGGTCGGCGATCTTGGCGGCGGTGGCCTGCGAGCGCCGTTCGCCGGTGAGGAAGAAGTGATCGGCATGGCCTTCGCACCAGGTATGCGAGGGCGTGAAACCGCCGCGCGGGGAGCCGCGGTTGGCTCCCTCCAGGGGGCTCTTCTGGTAGTAATTGCCGACGTGGCCGATGCAGTGGGCGTAGACGCGTCCGACGCGTTGCGGGTCCTGGTGGGCGTGGACCGTATCGACATCGCGGTTATGGCGTTCGGCCTCTTCGCCGGCCTGGAGGAAGCGCAGGTCGCCCGAGCGCGCGAACTGCAGGAAGAAGGCGTGCTGGGTGTCGTACTCGATATTGCCCCAGTTGATGACGCGCTCGCCCCACCAGTCGCCGAAGTTGAACTGGCCATACTCGCGGTTGTC
>JAGVUW010000337.1 GCA_019136035.1 Verrucomicrobiota bacterium
CTGCGTCGTCTGGGCACCGACGACGAGCTGGTCGAGCAGTTCCGCCTGTCGCGGGCCGGCATGCCGGCGCCGCTGGGCGCCTGGGCCGGCTGGGCCGTCGCCGCGGCGCTGGGGCTGTGCCGGGGCCTGCGCGGCCTGGTGGTCTTCTGCCTGCCGGGCCTGGCGCTGGCCATACCGGCGACGATGGTCCTGCACCGCCTTCGCGACGAGGCCCTCCGGTATTTAGCGAGCAGGCGTCTTCCCCTCGACGCCTATCCTCAGAGCACCCCCGCCGCCTGGGGGCTGTTGGACCTGCTGACGCGCCATGCCTGGTGGGTCGTCCCCCTGCTGGTGCTCGTGGCCGCGGCGCCGACGCTGCATCGCATTGCCCATCGGCGCGACCGCACCGACGACAGCCTGGGGTCGATCCTCGCCGACGACCTCGCCGCGGACCGGCCGCTGCTCCTGGCCGGAGTGCTCGCCTATCCGCTGCTGTTTGCCGTATTCCTGAGGCTGACGATGGGACCGGTCTTCCGTATCTTCGGATGAGGTGCGCCGGCAGCGCCGGCTGCCCTGGAGGAACGACGTGCCGGGTCGACCGTGAGTGTGAGGAGGGAGAGCCCGCATGGATGCATCTGCCAGAGACGACGACCTCAGCGAGTTCTATCGTGAACTCGCCCTGCTGGCACGCTCGGAGCTGCCCCTGCCCGAGAGTGTCGAGGCCCTGGCCGCGGGCTGCGCGGACCGCGGCTTCCGTCATGCCCTCGACCTCGTCGCCGGCGAGCTGCGCCGCGGCGTGCCGCTGGCCGAGGCAATGGCTGGCCAGGAGCGCTTCTTCCCGGCCTTCCACCGCGCCCTGATCCGCGGCGGCGAGCACGCGGGGGCCCTCCCCGAGGCCCTCCACGAGGTCGCCGAGGTGGCCCGCCGCAGTCGCGCCATGGCCCTGGACTTCCGCGAGATCATGGCCTACCCGCTGGTCACGACCTGGTTCGCCATCACCGTGATGCTGCTCATGATGCACTTCTACCTGCCCAGCTTCGGGCGGGACATACAGGCGCTGCTCGAGGGGCCCCTGCCGCCCTTCTCCGCCGCTCTCTTCGGCCTGGCGTCGTGGCACCGCGCCCACGGCCCGCTGGTCCTGCTGATCTACCTCGTGGTCCTCGGCGCCACGCTCTGGCTGCTCAGCGACCTGCGCCCGGCCCAGCGCGCCCTGGGCCGCCTCCTGAGGGCCCTCCCGGGCACCCGCCGCGTCGTGTCCTGCCTGGACCTGTCGCGGGTCTGCGGTGTGGCCGGCGTGCTGATGCGCCGCGGCACGCCCCTCCCGGACGTCCTGGCGGCGGCCGCCCCGATGGCCGAGGACCCGGCCCTGGCCGAACGCCTGCAGGCCTGCCGGCGGGCGTGCGAGCAGGGCCGCAGCCTGGCGGACAGCCTCGACGGCGACGGCCTGCCGGCGACGCTCATCCTGAGCCTGCGGCACACGCGGGAGGGCGACCTCCCGGACGAACTCGAGGCCATGCGGGACCACTACCTGCACCTGGCCGAGTCAACAGCGCGGCGGGTCGGCCTCCTCTGGCAGGTTGGCGCCGTCCTGGGCATGGCCCTGGCGGCCGGCGCTGTCATCCTGGCGATGTTCCTGCCGATGATCGAGCTCTACGGCCGCATGGTCGCCGACTGACCGGGGGGAGCGCCGAGCCATGCTCATCCATGACACCATCCTCAGCCAGGCCGCCAGCGTGCGGCCCCGGCGCGGCCAGCGCGCCCTCCAGCTCATCGTCGGACGCCTGGCCACCGCCGTGAGCTGCGGCCTGCCCATCGCCGCGGCCCTGCGCACCCTGGAGGCCGAGCCGGAGTGGTCCCGGCCCGGCATGGACCGCTGGCGCCGCCGCCTCGCCTTCCTGGCCGGCGACCTCGAGGCGGGCGCGACCCTCTCCGAGGCCCTCGAGCGCCGCCTCGCCGACCACCTGCCGGCCCACGTCATCCCGGCCGTGCGCGCCGCCGAGGCGGCCGACTGCCTGCCGCGGGTCCTGCCGACGGTGGCCAAGGCCCTTCGCACCCAGACGCCGCTCCGGGGACAGGTCCGGGCGGCGCTGGCCTACCCGGCCATGCAGGCCCTGACCCTGCTCTTCGTGCTGTCGGGCCTCCTGATCTTCATCGTGCCGAGGTTCGTCCGCATGTTCGACGAACTCGTGCCGTGGCACTACTCGCCGTATCGGCAGATCCTGGGACTCCTCAGCCAACCGCCGGGACCCGTGCTGTTGGGGCTGGAACGTGCATTCGTGGCGGTCATAGGGGCAGTGACGCAAACGTCGCCGCGGCTGTTGCTGAACGCACTCGTGGTGGTCACGGCCCTGGTCGTCCTGGCGGCGGTCCTGCGGCCGCCGCACCCGCGCCGGCACCCGCGCCGTCGCCTGCATCTGGATGTCGTCTACAGCCGCCTCCCGGTCGTGGGCGGCTTCTGGCGGCGCCTGGGGCTGGTCGAGGCCGCCAGCGCCATGGGCGCCTTCCTGGCCGCCGGCGCCGACCTGGCCCGCGCTGCCCGCAGCGCCGCCGAGACCGTCGAGACGGCCTGGGCCCGGGAGCACCTGCGGCACTTCGCCGCGGATCTCGAGGCCGGCAGGCCCTGGGACGATGCCTGGATCACGCCCCGGACCTCGGCCCCCCTGTGCGACTGGATGATCCGCAACGCCGCCGCCCGGGAGCGTCCCCTGGAGGGCTTCCAGAGCGTCGCGGACTGGACCGCCGATGCCCTGGCGCGGCGCTGCCGGTGCCTTATGCGCTGGCTGGAGCCGGTGCTGATCCTCGCCAATGGCGTGATCATCGGCGGCGTGGTCATGCTCGTGGCCGGCGCTCTCTTCGACACCCTCTACGCCATGGTGCTGACCCCATGAACGCCACCCGCGCCACCAGCCACACCACCGGCGACGCCCCGGCCTACGTTCAGGCCCTCCTGAGCCGTGCCCTCGACGCCGGCCTGACCGACCTCTACCTCATCCCCGATCGCGACGGGCTCGACCTCAGCGGCCGCCAGGCCTCCGGGGCCCGCGTCGCCCTGGACCGCCTGCCGGCGCCCTTCGGTGCCCAGTGCGTGGCCCGTCTGAAGGTCCTCGCCGGGATGTTGACCTACCGCACCAGCACCGCCCAGGACGGCGCCATCCATGGCATCGACGGCCACCCCCACGCCGAGCTGCGCCTCGCCACCCTCCCCACCTGTGCCGGTGAACGGGTCACGGTGCGCATCGTCCAAGGCCAGGCGCGCCCGCCCGGCCTCGACGACCTGGGCTTCGCCGCGCCGGCCGTGGCGGCCATACGGCGGCTCCTCCAGCACCCCGCCGGCATCGTCATCCTGACCGGCCCCACCGGTTCGGGCAAGACGACGACCATCTATGCCATGGTCCGCGACCTCCTCGCCCGCGGCCACAGCCCCGCGACCCTGATCACCATCGAGGACCCGGTCGAGAGCGCCCTCGAGGGCATCTCCCAGGTCGAACTGCGGCGCGATGACCCGGCGTGGGGCTACGCCGAGGCCCTGCGGGCCGTCCTGCGCCACGACGTGAAGACCCTCGTCATCGGCGAACTGCGCGACCGCGAGGTCACCCGTGTCGCCCTCGACGCGGCCCTCACCGGCCACCGCGTCATCACCACCTACCACGCCGGCGACATCGGCGGCGTCTACGCCCGGCTCCTGCATCAGGGCTTCGAGCCCTTCCAGGTCGCCGCCGCGGTCACGGGCGTCGTCGCCCAGCGTCTCCTGCG
>JAGVUW010000756.1 GCA_019136035.1 Verrucomicrobiota bacterium
GCCGTAGGGCAGGGCCTGGCGGGTGGTCAGGAGGCTCGCCAGGCTCTGGGGGTGGAAGAGGTAGCGTTCGACGAAGCGGGCGCCATAGAGGTCCCAGGCGGCCGGTCCGAGGGTCATGGCCCAGGTCGCGACCGCGTCCGGGTTCTCGAAGCCCTGCCGGGTGGCCCAGGCGGTCATGAAGGCGCGTTCATCGCGGCCGTGGGCATTCCACGACCACTCGGCGGCGGCGCTGACCTGGACATCGAAAAGGCGGTTGTCGGGGACGACATAGCCAGCCAGGCTGGACAGGCGTTTGTCGACGAATTCGGTGAGGCGGAAGCGTATGAAGTGCGGGCAGCTCCACGGGCTGACGAGGCGCCATGACGGGGTCAGTTGCGGGTAGCACCCGAGCCAGCCGCCCCTGGCGGCGTAGTCCTCGAGGAGCGGGTAGATCATCGGTTGCGGCGAGGAGTCGTAGGTGCGGCCGCCGTCATAGTAGGTCACGCCGACCTCCGGCGGGATTTCGGCGAGGACGCGGTCGTTGCTGTCGTAGCTGCCCTGGGTCAGGAGGATGCGTATGCGGAGGTCGGGCACAGTCTGGCGGGCCATTCGCCAGGCGGCGACGAAGGCGCGCGCCTCGAGGGCGAACTGGCCGGTCTGGCGGCAGGCCTCGCAGTCGCAGTGCTGCCGCAGCTCGCCCAGCCAGCAGGAGATGTCGCGGACCGACGCCGTCGCCGCCAGGGCGCGCATCCAGCCGGCGAGGACCTCGACCAGGCGCGGCTGGGAGGCGCACGGCGCCACCAGGTCGGCGGTCGGGGTCTTGTAGACGGCTGCGGAGCCCTTGCCGCGGAGCTCGGGGAAGGCCTGGTAGACGCCGCGCTGGCCCATGCCGTTGAGGTGTGAGATGATCGGGACCATGCGCACGGCGTGGAGTTCGCCGCGCCGGAGGAGTGTCGGGTCGACGGTGGCGATCGGCTGGCCGTCGGCGGTGACCCGGTGTTCGGTGTGGAACTCGACGAGGTTCATGCGGCGTTCGGCGAGCCACTCGATGTCGCGCACCGACGAGCCGCCCCACTCACCGCGTTCGGCCAGGTCGGGCCAGTCGGTGATCGTGAGGAGGGGCAGGGAGACGATGGCGCCGCGGAAGCGCGGCTCGAGCAGTTGCCGGAGGGTCTGTGCGGCGTAGAGGAGCCCGGGCGACTCGAGGGCGGCCAGGACGATGCGGCGTTCGCCGAGGGCGCGGATGACGTAGGCTTGGTCGCGGTTGGGCAGCTCGCGCAGGCGTTCGGCGCCGGGGATGGCCTCGTCGCCAAGGCGGCCGGCCTCATCGCAGCGGCCCAGGCGGATCTCGAAGGCGTCGCCGGTGCTGCCATCGACACCGGCCTTCTCCCGGAAGAGCTCCTGGAGTTGCCGGAAGCCGGTGCCGGCGCTGGGCCCGGCGTCTGGGTCGAGAACCAGGCGCACCGCGGCGGCCTCCAGAGTCACCTGGGTCGGCAGAGATGCCTCCTTCGGCAGCGGGATCACCCAGCGCAGCCAGTCGTCGGGCGAGGCGATCGGCGTGACGACCGGCTCGGCGGCGGTCGCGGCAGCGAGCCACGCGGTCAGCCCCGAGAGGGCGCAGAAGGTCGCAAGGCGTGCCATGGCGGGACCTCCGGGCGGGCCGTGCCATGAGCGGCACCGCCCGCGACGGTCACCGTAGTGCCCATCGGTGCCATCGGCAAGGCTGGCCGGCGGACGCGTGCCGGGCTATACTGCGCCCGGCGCCGCGGGGGCGCCTGCAGGCTGGTGTCATACAGGGAGTCTGAGGACCTATGGATGTCCTGTCGCAGTTCCGTCTGGATGGCCGGGTCGCGGTCGTGACCGGCGGCAGCAAGGGCCTCGGCAAGGCGATGGGGCTGGCGCTGGCGCAGGCTGGTGCCGAGGTGGTGCTGTGTTCGCGTCATGGCGCCGAAGCCGCGCAGGCCAGCGCCGAGATCCAGGCGGCGGGTGGCCGGGGCGGCGCCGGCCTGGCCTGCGATGTGACCGACCCGGCGGCCGTCGAGGCGCTGGTCGAGCGCGTGTGCGGCCAGTGGGGCCGGATCGATGTCTGGGTCAACAGCGCCGGCATCAACATCCGGCACCCGATCGAGGACTTCCCCGTGGCGGATTTCGAGCGCGTGGTCGACGTCAACCTGCGCGGCACCTGGCTGTGCTGCCGGGCCGTGTCGCGGGTGCTCAAGGAGCAGGGCAGCGGCTCGGTGATCAACGTTGCCTCGGTGCTCGGGACGATCGGCCTGCGCGAGCGCACCGCCTACTGCGCCAGCAAGGCGGCTGTCATCGGCCTGACGCGGGCTCTGGCGCTGGAGTGGGCGCCGCGCGGGGTACGCTGCAACGCGCTCTGCCCGGGGCCCTTCCTGACCGAGATCAACCAGGCGCTCCTCGACGATCCGGCGAAGGCCCGTGCCGTGGTGGGGCAGACTGCCTTTCAGCGCTGGGCCGAGCTGGGCGAGATCCAGGGCCCGGCGCTGTTCCTGGCGAGCGACGCCTCGAGCTACATGACCGGGGCGGCCCTGGTCGTCGATGGCGGCTGGTCGGCCGCCTGACGGATCTTCCTCCACTGGCCGTCGCCGGCCCGCGGGGGCGTCCTCAGCGCGAGCGACCGAGGAGGCGCAGGAGGCCGTCGAGGATGGTGATCGGGTGAGGCGGGCAGCCGGGGATGAAGAGGTCGACGGGGATGAGGCTGCTCACGCCGTTGTGGACCTCGTCGTGATCGCGGAAGGGGCCGCCGCTGATGGCGCAGGCGCCGCAGGCAATGACCAGCTTCGGCGCGGCGATGGCCTCGTAGGTCTTCTGCAGGCCGAGGCGCATGTTCTCCGAGACCGGCCCGGTCACGATCATGGCATCGGCATGTCGCGGCGAGGCGACCACCTGCAGGCCGAAGCGGCCCATGTCGAAGACCGGCGTCCCGAGGACGTTGATATCCACCTCGCAGCCGTTGCAGCCGCCGGCGCTGACCTGGCGCAGCTTGAGGGAGCGCCCGAAGAGGCGGCGGAGGTCCTTGCCGAGGGCCTCGGCGCGCTGCAGTTCCTGGCCCTGGAGGACGAGGTCGTCACGGCGGCGGGTGGCCAGGCTGTAGCCGTTGGTGAAGGTCAGGGCGCCGGTGGGGCAGGCGCGCTGGCAGGCGCCGCAGAAGAGGCACTCTCCGAGGTCGAGGGAGAGGTGTCCGTCGTCGTGGTGCACGCACGCCACCGGGCAGGCCTCGGCGCAGCGCCGGCAGTCGGCCGGGCACCGCGCGGGCTCGAGGCGCGGCAGGCCGCGGAGGCGGTCCGGCAGGACCGGCTCCGCCTTGGGGAACGGGATGGTGCGATGCCCCTGGAGCAGACGGGCTTGGATCACCTGAAGCACGGCAAGGCCCTCACAGATCGAAGCCGCAGTAGGAGAGGTTGAAGCTCTTGTTACAGAGCGGGAAGTCGGAGATGGCCTGGCTGCGCAGGGCCAGTGCCAGGCCGAACCAGTTATGGAACGAGGGATCGACGACCTTATAGCGGGCGAAGCGTCCCTGGCTGTCGGTGATGGCGACGTGGCAGATCTCGCCGCGCCAGCCCTCGTTGAGGGTCACGACCAGGCTCTCGGGCGCCAGGGCTCCGGCCGGCTTGTCCTCGCGTTCCGGCGGCAGCCCGGCCAGGACCTCGCGGATGAAGCGCAGCGAGCGCTGGATCTCGAGCCAGCGCACGGTGGCGCGGGCGAAGACATCGCCGCTGTTCCAGAGTGGTCCTGGCGGACATCTCGGGGCAGTCCGGAGGCGCGTGCCGCGGGTCCGACCAGGCCGATGGCCTCGGCGAGGGCCTTCTCGACGCGGCCGGTGTCCTCAAAGCGGGCCGGCACCGAGGCGGTGGCGAACATCAATTCGACGGCGTTGGTGACCTCGCGGTCGGCCTTGTCGAGGCGGCGGCGCAGCTCCTCGACGCGCTCGGCCTCGAGGCCGAAGGCGACGCCGCCGGGTCGCAGGAGGTCGCGGCCGAGGCGGCTGCCGCAGAGGAGGGCCGTCATATTAAGGAAATCGCCGCGGATGGCGCCGCAGTAGTTCTGGGTGGGGAGGAAGCCGACGTCGCCGGCGAGGGCGCCGAGGTCGCCGGTGTGGTTGGCGAGGCGCTCCAGCTCGAGGGCGATGCCGCGGATGGCCTGGGCGCGTGCCGAGACGCGGCTGCCGGCGAGGGCTTCGCAGGCCTGGCAGTAGGAGAGGCCATGGCCGATGCTGGTATCGCCGGCGGCGGCCTGGATCTGGTGGAAGCTGCGCGGGTGCGGCCCGCCGACGAGGCGTTTCTCGATGCCGCGGTGCTGGTAGCCGAGCGAGATCTCGAGGTGGTAGACGGTCTCGCCGTGGCACTGGAAGCGGAAGTGGCCGGGCTCGATGACGCCGGCGTGCACCGGCCCGACGGCGACCTCGTGGACCTCCTCGCCGTCCATCCGGAAGAAGTCCATGACGCCGATCGGCGGGGTGGCGCGGTCGGCGGGTGCGGCCGTGCCGGGGTAGTCCATCGGGGCGAAGCGCACCGGCTTGCACCACGGGTGACCAACCGGGACCACGCCGGTCTGTTCGGCGATCTCGCGTTCGAAGAGGTGCACCTGCGGGCAGGCCGTCGTCAGCGACGCCATCTCGCTGCCGACATCGGCCGTGGCGACGCGCAGGAGGCCGGCGGCGTCGGCGGCCAGGACCGCGACGACCCGGACGCAGTCCGGGGTGCGCCGCCAGCCGAAGAGGGCGCTGACGCGCTCGCCGTCGGCGACGGCCGCGAGGAGGTCAGCCTGGAACGCGGCGATGGGGAGGGCCGGCAGCGCGGCCGTCGGGATGGCCTCGCCGGCGGTCAGGGTATGCCAGGTCGACAGGCTCATGGCTGGCCTCCGATCTGCGCTGCCGCCTGCAGGAAATCCCAGAGCGGCGCCGGCACCTGCAGGCCGAGGACGAGGACCGCCAGGAGCAGCGCCAGGCCGGGGGCGACCGACCAGATGGCCTCGCGGCGGCGCGTCGGCGGCGCCGCCGGCGTCTCGCCCGACGGCGGCGGGGGCTGGCCGAAGGCCATGGGCAGGACGAGGCGGGCCATGGCCACCAGGATGACGCCCAGGGCCAGGAGGTAGAGCGCGGCGACGCCCCAGCGCTGGGCCTCGGCCATGCCCTTGAGGATGACCAGCTCGCTGACGAACAGCCCGAACGGCGGCGAGCCGGTGATGGCCAGGAAGCCGGCCAGCCAGAGGCAGCCGCTCACCGGAAGGCGTTGCAGGAGGCCGTGGATGGCGCTGATCTTCTTGGTGCCGAAGGCGGCCAGGATATTCCCGGCGGTCAGGAAGAGCAGCCCCTTGGTGAGGGAGTGGCTGACGGCGTGCAGGAGGGCCCCGGTCGCGGCCAGGCCGCCGAGGCCGGTGCCGAGGGCCAGGATGCCCATGTGCTCGACGCTGGAGTAGGCGAGCATGCGCTTGCAGTCGCCCTGGCGGATGAGGAAGACCCCGGCCAGGCCCATCGAGACCAGGCCGAAGAGCACCAGGAGGTCGCCGCTGAACTCGCGCAGGCCGGCCGCCGCCAGCACCGCGTGGGCGCGCAGGATGCCCAGGAAGGCGCAGTTCAGGAGCGCCCCCGAGAGCAGCGCCGAGACCATCGACGGGGCCTCGCTGTGCGCATCGGGCAGCCAGGTGTGCATCGGCGCCAGGCCCATCTTGGTGCCATAGCCGACGAGGAGGAGGATGAAGGCGGTCTTCAGCCAGGCCGGGTCGCACAGCACGGCGCCCTCGAGGACGTCGGCGAGGGCCAGGCCGGTGCCATGGCCGCGGGCGGCGTAGGCCAGGCAGAAGTTGCCCAGGAGCGCCAGGGCGATGCCGACCGAGCAGATGAGGAGGTACTTCCACATCGCCTCCAGGCTGCGGTGGTGGCGATGGAAGCTGATCAGCGGGGCGCTGACCAGGGTCGTGGCTTCGACGGCGATCCAGAGCAGCCCGAGGTGGCGGCTCAGGCAGACCAGACTCATGGTGGCCAGGAAGAACAGCAGCCCGGCGATGAAGGTCGCCTCAGGGCGGTTGCGGAAGAGGAAGCCCTCCTCGTCATCCGTGGTGGCATGGTCGGCCTCCCGGCCGAGGTAGCCGATGGTGTAGACCGCGACCGCCAGGAACAGCACGCTGGTCAGCGTCAGGAAGAGCAGCCCGGCGGCGTCGGTGCCGAGCCAGGCGCCCTCCTGATGCGGCTGAAGCCAGAGGCAGGCGACGGCGCCGAGGTGCCCCAGGCTGCCCGGCAGGAGGAGCCACCGGCGCAGCGAGCGCCCGGGCCAGAGGAGGGCCAGGACGCCCAGGAAGGCAGGGATGATCAAGACAGCCCAGAACATGCGTCAGTCCTTCAGGAGTGACAGGCGGTCCGTGTCGATGTGATCGAACTCGCGGTTGATATGGTAGATGGCGATGCCCATGACGAAGACCGCGACGAAGACGTCCAGGAGAACGCCGAGCTCCACCAGCAGGGTCTCTTCGACCGCCAGGGCGGTGCCGAAGGCGTAGACGCCGTTTTCCATGGCCAGGTAGCCGATGACCTGGGTGAGGGCTTTGCGTCGCGAGACGATCATCAGCAGTCCGGTGAGGATGGTGAAGAGGGCGACGGCCAGGAGACGGGCGCCGTCCGAGGGCATGCCATGGGCCAGGGGTCGGACGACCCAGACGCAGAGGCCGAGCATCACGGTGGCCAGGAGGATCGAGGTGGTGAAGCCGATGAGGGGCTCGACCTCGCGGCGGGCCTCGGAGGCGCGCAGGGCGCGGCGCAGGAGCCAGGGCAGGATGAGGCCCTTGACGGCGACGGTGGTCAGCGCGAAGAGGACCAGTCGCGGGCTCAGGTGCGGGCCGTGCAGGGCCAGGGGCAGGGCGCCGAGGGCGACCGCCTGCCAGACCATGGTCTGGATGGTGGCCGTGAGGCGGGCCGTGCCGAGCAGGCGGAAGTTGCTCAGGATCAGCAGGAGCAGG
>JAGVUW010000072.1 GCA_019136035.1 Verrucomicrobiota bacterium
GGCGCCGCGGCGCCGCTGGGCAGCGGCGCAGTGCGCCGGGCCCGTCTGGCGGCCCTCGGCCGCCTGGCGGTCGTGGGCGGCTGGCGTTTTGTGCCGGCCTTCGCGCGGCTGCGCGAGTTCGTGGTCGGCGGCATCCTCGGCCGGGTGCGGGCCGTGCGGGTCGAGGTCAGCGCCTCTGACGCGGCCGCCGCCTGCCGTCCCGGCGCCCTCGACCTCGGCCTCTGGCTGGCCGGGGACAACCCGGGCGCCGTCGCCCTGGCATACCGCCCCGCCGCGACGGCGATGAGCCTCTGGGCAGTGACCCTGGAGGCCGACCGCGGCCAGGCCCGCGCCGGCGCCGCCGTCGCCGTGGACCACGCCGGCCGGCGCTGCCGCGACCAGCACCTCGAGGTCGCCTTGGACGGCCGCTGCCGCGCCTTCCCGGATCTGCCCGATACCGACCCCGTCGGCAACGAACTCGGGGCCACCCTGGCCCGCCTGTCGACGGGCCAGCCGTGGCTCGGGCTGTGCTCCGGAAGGGACCTCGCGGCCCTCGTTGCCGAGGCAGACCGCGGGAAAGTTGTCCCGAGCGAGGCCGCGCCGGGTTGACAGGACTGCATGAGCGGACTAGTTTAACGATCTTTGTTATCCGGAACTACTTTTGTGTGTCTATACAGTTCGAGTCGGTGACGATGAAAACGTACTTGCCCAAGCCGGACGAAATCGATCGTAAGTGGTGGGTGGTGGATGCCGAAGGCCAGGTCGTGGGGCGTCTCGCGACTCGCCTCGCCGACATCCTGCGCGGCAAGCACAAGCCGACCTTCACCCCGCACCTCGACTGTGGCGACTACGTGGTCGTCATCAACGCCGAGAAGGTGTTGCTGACCGGCAACAAGGAAACCCAGAAGATCTACGAGGACTACTCGGGTCACCCGAGCGGCCTCAAGCGCCAGATCGCCAAGGTCGTGCGTCAGAAGCACCCCGAGCGCCTCATCGAGCAGGCCGTCTGGGGCATGATGCCGCGCACCCGTCTCGGCCGGGCCCAGTTCCGCAAGCTCAAGGTCTATGCCGGCCCTGAGCACCGCCACGAGGCCCAGAAGGTGGAGAAGCTCGCGCTGTAAGGGATCGCAGAGCCGCCCGGCCAAGGTCGGTCCGGCCTAAAGAGGAACGCGTATAATGGCTGTCGCGAAAGACGAAATTCTGGCTGTGGGCCGGCGCAAGTGTGCGGTTGCCAGGGTCCGCCTGGCGCCGGGTACGGGCAAGGTCAAGGTGAACAAGCAGGATTTCACCGAGTACTTCCCGAACGAGACAGTGCGCAGCTACGTGACGCAGCCGCTGATGATCACCGGCACCACCGGCGCCTACGACGTCGTGGCGAACATCCGCGGCGGCGGCCCGATGGGCCAGGCCGGCGCCCTGCGCCATGGCATCGCCCGCGCCCTCCAGCTCGCCAAGAGCGACCTGCGCGGGGTGCTCAAGGAGAGCGGCATGCTCACGCGTGACTCGCGCGTCAAGGAGCGCAAGAAGTCCGGCCAGCCCGGCGCCCGCAAGCGCTTCCAGTTCTCCAAGCGCTGAGGGTTCTCGCGGCGACGCAGAGACGACGGTACGTACCGCGGTAGATTCCAGCCGGGCCGGCGACGCCAAGCCGGTCCGGTTTTTTTTATGGGTGGGTGTGGCCGAGCAGTACGGGAGTACGGGACCATGGCCGGTATCAGGGTCGCGATTGTCGGCGCGTCGGGCTACTCAGGCGAGGAGCTCGTGCGCCTGCTCCTGGCGCATCCGCAGGTCGAGATCACCTGCGTCACCAGCCGTCAGTACGCCGGGCAGCCCTTGGGGAAGGTCTTCCCGCGCTACATGGAGGCGCCGCTGACCTTCAGCGCCCCGAGCATCGACGAGATCGCCGAGCGTGCCGAGGTCGCCTTCCTCGCCCTGCCCCACGGCGTCGCCGCCGAATTCGCCGTGCCGCTGCTCGCCAAGGGCGTCCGCGTCATCGACATCAGCGCCGACTTCCGCCTGCGCGACACGGCCGTCTACGAGCGCTACTACGGCGCGGCGCACCCGGCGCCGGAGCTGTTGCGCGAGGCCGTCTACGGCCTGCCGGAGCGCTACCGCGAGGCCCTGCGCCAGGCCCGCCTGGTCGCCTGCGCCGGGTGCTACCCGACCAGCATCATCCTGCCCACGGCGCCGGTGCTGGCAGCCGGCCTGGCGCGGCCCGGCAACATCCTCGCCGCGGCCCTCAGCGGCGTCTCGGGCGCCGGCCGCAAGGTCGACCTCGAGTACATCTTCCCGGAGTGCAACGAGAGCATCCGGCCGTACAAGATCACCGGGCATCGCCACCTCCCGGAGATCGAGCAGGAGCTCGCCCTGGCCGCCGGCGTGCCGGCCCTGGCGATGAGCTTCCTGCCGCACCTGATCCCCGTCAAC
Organism: Verrucomicrobiota bacterium; assembly: GCA_019136035.1. GTDB lineage: Bacteria > Verrucomicrobiota > Lentisphaeria > Oligosphaerales > JAFGRS01 > JAGVUW01. The sequence continues at coordinate 2,404 of JAGVUW010000072.1, forward strand.
CGCGGCATCCACTCGACCATTGTTCTGGAGGCGATGCCGGGGGCGACGCTGGAGGCGGTCGAGGCGGCCCTGCACGCGGCCTACGACGCCGAGCCGTTCGTGCGCGTCCTGCCGCGCGGCAGTCTCGCCGACACCAAGCATGTCACCCTGACCAACCGCTGCGAGATCGGCTGCGCCTTCGACAGCCGCACCGGGCGCATCCTGCTCTCCAGCGCCATCGACAACCTGACCAAGGGCGCCAGCGGCCAGGCCGTGCAGTGCATGAACCTCCTCGGCGGGCTCGACGAGACCGCCGGCCTGCGCTGAGCGCCGGCCGAGGCCGTCAGCGGCACCGGCGCGCGCGCGGCTCCCGCCGCCGGCCCGTATCCACGCCCTCCGACGAGGGTTGCAGGAGCCGTCAGGGAAGGCTACAGTACGCATTTCCGTGTGGTGCGCCCGGCCTCGTCCTCGAGGGGGGCGGGATCGTGGCCGAAGGAAGAACAGAAAGGATTCGTCAGCATGGCTATCATCGATTTCGGCGGCGTGAAGGAAGAGGTCATCACCCGCGATGAGTTCCCGATGTCGAAGGCCCTCGAGGTCCTCAAGGGCGAGACCATCGCCGCCATCGGCTACGGCGTCCAGGGCCCGGCCCAGGCCCTGAACATGAAGGACAACGGCTTCAACGTCATCATCGGCCAGTCCAGCGCCTTCAAGCGTGACTGGGACCGCGCCATTGCCGACGGCTGGGTGCCCGGCAAGACGCTCTTCGAGATCGACGAGGCGGCGCGGCGGGCGACGGTGGTGCAGATGCTGGTCTCGGATGCGGCCCAGAAGGCGATCTGGCCGATCATCAAGGGCTGCCTGAAGCCCGGCGACGCGCTCTACTTCTCGCATGGCTTCTCGATTGTCTACAAGGACCAGACCGGCGTCATCCCGCCGCCCGATGTCGATGTGCTCCTGGTGGCCCCGAAGGGCTCCGGCACCTCGGTGCGCCGCAACTTCCTGTCGGGCGCCGGCATCAACTCCAGCTTCGCCGTCGGCCAGGACGCCACCGGCCGCGCCTACGAGCGCTGCCTGGCCCTCGGCATCGCGGTCGGCTCCGGCTACCTCTTCCCGACCACCTTCGAGGGTGAGGTGTACAGCGACCTGACCGGCGAGCGCGGCGTGCTCATGGGCGCCCTGGCCGGCGTCATGGAAGCCCAGTACGACGTCCTGCGTGCGAACGGCCACAGCCCGAGCGAGGCCTTCAACGAGACCGTCGAGGAACTGACCGAGAGCCTCATCCGCCTGGTCAGCGAGAACGGCATGGACTGGATGTTCGCCAACTGCTCGGCGACG
>JAGVUW010000598.1 GCA_019136035.1 Verrucomicrobiota bacterium
CGTTGCCGGGCGTCGCCCATGACCACGACCTCGCCCGTGGCCTGGGCCATGGCCGCGTTGATGCCATGGGCCTTGCCGGCATGCTCAGGGTGCACGATCACGCGCAGCCGCGGGTCGGCAATGGCCGCCAGGGCCTCATTCGTGCCGTCGGTCGAACCATCCGAGACCACGATCACCTCCAGAAGGTCGGACGGGTAGTCGGCCTCGAGGAGGTTCGCCACGCGGGCCGCAATACGCTCGACGCCATTGCGGACGACGACAAGCGCCGACAGCCGCGGCAGCCACGCGGCGCCGCCTTTGGCCACGGGACGCGGACGCAGACGCGCCAGCAGCGCCACCAGAAGCGGGTACCCCAGGAAGGTGTACGCCAGGGTTGCCACGCTACCCCAGAACAACGCCTGGATGATTGCCTGACTCATGGCGAGGCATCGAGGGGGACGATCACCGGAGTCTTGCCGTTGGACTTGCGCGTCAGCTCATCAACGCGAACCAGATCGACGCGGCAGTGAGATCCAAGGGTGCCCCGCAGGCGGGAGGCCACAGCATCGTGCATCCCGGGGCTGACCAGAACGCCCGAACGGTATCTGATCTGCAGATGATCGGCAGCCACCTGGGCAACCTGGTAGGCCTCGATCCATTCGTACTCTTTAAGATGATGGATGAAGAACGTCGCCGTCAACCGGCTTCCGTCCGGCCGGAGTACATACTCCTGGTCCCGGCCATCGACGCTGAGCAGGCGGCGGAACGGCGGTCCTCCGGGCGGGATGTCGTCGGCGGCGGCCATGGCCCCGAGATCGCCGATCGCATACCGGACGAATGGGTTGGCATCATTGTGGAGGTCCGTGACCACGATGCGCCCAACGGTACCTGGGGAGGCCGGCTGTCCCTGCTCATCGACGACCTCGACCAGCAGGTTGTCCTCGGAGAGGTGGTAGCCGCAGTGCAGGCGGCTCTCCATGCCGATCAGCATGAACTCACGGCTGCCGTAGGACATGAAGACCTCGTCGCCCAGGCACCGCTCAAGCAACTCACGCTGCCCCGGCTGCAGCCCTTCAGCCGCCGTGACGACGCTCCTGGCTCGCCACGTGAGCAGGCCGGGGTGCTCCCGAACGAAAGCGGCCAGGTCGACCAGCGCTCCGGCGAAGCCCACGATGGCTGCCGGACGGCGGCGGTTGATCTCGCGGCAACACTCCGCCTTGCGCTCGTCGGAAAAGCGGAAACAACTGAAGAAACGCCGGTTCTGGAACCACTCCAGGTGAGCCCTCTTCTTCAGGCGCAGGAGCGGAGGTGGGCTGACGATCGGTTCACTCCAGACGTAGAACGACCGGCGCCCCGGCTCGGCTCCGGCGAAACCGTAGCCACGGTCGCTCACCGCCGTCCTCCACTCGTAGCTCTCGCGCGTCATGTAGAACCGTATGGGTGTGCCACTGGACCCCCCGGTCGCATGGAGGATCGCGCCCGGCAGGGGCGACGCGTCCAGAGATGCATACAGCGCCCGCTGGTCCTCCTTGGTCCACACCGGCAGATCGGCCGGGAAGAACGTGGACTCCGGCGTCGGCAGGCAGCCATTGGCCTCTCTGACTCTGTGGGCGTAAGCAGGGAACTGGCCCAAGGCCCGAAGCACCCTGCGGCGGAACAGCGTCACCTGCTGCTCGCGGACATCGGCAGCCGACTGACGCAGGGCGCGCCTTGCCGCGGAGGCAATGTGCCACCGGCCGTAGCCGCGCAACTGCCCATAGGCCGCACTCACAGTCTCGCGTGCGGTCATGCGTCAGCCTCCGTGGTGACAGCATGCGTGCCGTCGCCAGGGCTGGCGTCGGCGCCGCGCCAGAATCTGGGCTTGGCGAAGTGCAGATTGGGCAGGTCAAGGAACGCCATGTCGCGCGAACCGTCCGGCGTACTCCACTGGACACTCAGCTCGTCAAGAGCGTGCTCGCGGAGGAGACTCCTCCGGTCGTGCAGGCCGTGATGCACCGTCGCAAGCGCAGGCAGCCAGTATCCCATCAGCCGCCCCAGCACCGCGTCGATGTAAAGGGGGTTCTCGCCCATCACGACCAGCCCGGTTGGTCGCGGCGTTGGCGCCAGGGGGCCGTCGCCCTCACCCGCCACGATGCCATCGACGATGCTGATCACGTGCCTGGGAGAGTCCGGGCTGAAGTAGAGGAGGTGATTCAGGTCCAGTGTCGTGCGCCAGATCGTGTCATTGCCGCTCCATCCGCCCGGCGAGACGGTGTCTCCACCGGTCAGGCGGCCGAGACGGGCAAGGAGACTGAGCTGGGCCTGCTGCCGCAGCCGCCAGGCGCGCGACGCCGCCGCGGCGTGCTCACAGTACGCATCACTGATCAGGTCGAACCGGGTCCTGAAGCGATTGGGCCACCGATAGCAGTCGCCGCCATCGGCAGGAGAGCCCTGGATGTAGTGCGGCAGGTTCCCCTTCTGAACGTTCAGGCCGACCAGGTTCTTCATCGCGCCAGTCAGGCCGGCGCGCTTGTGGGTCTTCATCTTCGGCAGATTCACCACGAGGTCGGCCTCGAAGACACGCCGCGACAGGTAGTACCGATGCATGCCGGCCTGCTGTGACGATCGCATGGCACTGGGTGGATAGCCGTCAACGCGGAACCGGTCGGCGCGCTCGGAGATGTCCTCCAGAAAGCTGGCGCGACCCAAGTCCTTCAGGACGTAGCGTTCGTCGGCGGTACGCGAAGCCTGCCCCGTGGGCTCGGCGGCGTCGCCGCTGCCGCCGGAGCCCGCGGCCATCAGCCGCCAGTCTTCCAGACGGAGGTCAATCCGGGGATAGCGTGCGCGAAACGCATCGACCAGCGCATCCAAGCCCGTCACGGCCAGAAGCCGGTCAAGGCGGCAACTCTGGATCGGGGCGTCGCCAAGGACGATGCGGCCGACACCGCCGAGGGCAGTCGCCGACCACTCAAGCACCATCCCAATCAGCGCCGGGTGCGTCAGCAGGCTCTCCCAAGGCCCGGTGAACGGCCTCGGGTCGAGCACCCAGTTCGGTTTGACCACCACCATACCGCCAGGGCCCACCCAGGCGCCAAAAGGATTCCCGGGGTCTTTCCCCCATCCTTTAAACAACTCGGCACAGGCGCGGGCCAGAGGCTCCCCAGGATCGCGGGATGCATAGGCAGGATAGGCCGGGATGGCTTCGGCGATGTGTACGCTTGTGTCCATCGTGAAAGGGTCCTCCTGAGGGACTTCCTGTGACCGCCATCGAGACAGGGGCGGCTCGCCGCGGATGCCACTCCGCGAAGGCGCCGTCCTAGATGCCGGTCCAGTCCAGCATGAAGTAGAGCCAGGCGCGGACCACAATGCGGTACATGACGTAGATGACCAGGGCGTCCATAAGAACGCCGAGCAACCAACGCGAAAGCCGGTTGTGCCGGAGGCCGCCCCACCAGGATTCCTCCGCCTCGGGATCCTCCGCGCCCGGTGCCGTCTCCGAAACCGCGGCGTCAGCCGCCGCCGGGCCAGCCGCCAGGACGGCGTAGGCACCCGCCAGGCCGGGCGCGGCCGAAGGCACGGCCAGCGCCAGCGGCGGGGGCTCAGCCAGCGTGGTGTCGACGGCGGCCTCATCCGCATCCACCGGCGTCGGGGACGGCAGCGCCCGGCGCTGGAGGTGCCGGGCGAAGGCGGTGATCACTGCCGTCTGGATGTAGAAGGTCCCGCGGTACGAGATGTTCGTCAGCCACGACGAGAGCGCTCCTCCTGGTCAGTCTCGCTGCGCGCCAACATCAACGCCTTGAGGGCGTAGTAGAGGATGCCGAGCCAAAGGTACAGGCCCATCTTGCCGAGTTCCGCCCCGACTTCCACGTAGGAGCTGTGCGTCGGCTTGCGAACGCGGTGGGGGCCCTCGACGTAGACCGGGACGTGCTGGGCAAACTGCCCATAGCCCAGGCCCTCGGGGAGCGTCTCAAACGACTGCCAGGCGAAGTTCCAGGCCAGGAGACGGCCGCGCACCCCGGCGTCATCCCGGATCGACTCCAGTTCGTGCATCCGAGGCAGAAGCATCAGGGCCGACATGCCGAGGACATAGGCAAGGACGATGACGGCGGCCTGGAGCCACTTCGGACGACCGAAGGTCTGCGAAGCCAGAATGCCCGCGGCGCCGCTGATGTAGGCGCCTTTGGACTGCGTCCAGAACAGACACCAGAAGGGCATGATGAAGAGCGGCAGCGACAGCTCCTTGAGCAGCAGCACGCGGTGCCATATGCCCAGGAAGTAGATCATCGGCAGGATCATCACCACGCTGTGGCCGAGAGCATTGGGATTGCTGAAGATCGACAGATTGAGGACAAGGCGGCCTTTATACATGCCGTGGGTCAGGCCGTAGCTCCCGAACGGGTCGATCTCATACTCGCTCAGGACCGCCATGATCGAGACAAAGAGCAGGAGCCCCATCCACACCCAGAGGAAGCGCTCGATGCGGCGCGGTGTGGTGAGGGCGTGGGCGATGAGGACGTAGTACCCCAGGAGGTGGTAGAACTGGTTCCAGGTTGCCTGGGCATCGGCGGCAGCATGGAGAACCCAGAGGGTGAAGAGCAGCAGGATCCAGTCATTCGAGGTCCTGAGAAGCTCCCTGATGAGTCGCAGAGGCCGCCAGCCGGCACCCCGGGCCGCCTGGAACAGCACCACGCCCAGGCCCAGCGCCAGGACCTTGGTGATCGGCTGGACCGTGGAGAAGAACGCGTTCCACTCGTGCGGCCGCACGTAGTAGAGGATCAGGAAGAGCGTGGCGAGAACGAAATCCACATCACCTCTCGACACAATCGCGGTAGAGCCGCTCGTAACCGTCCACCGTGCGCCGGAAAGCGAAGCGGTCGCAGACCGTGCGGCGGGCGGCCTCCCCCGTCGTGCGGAGCGCATCGCGGTCGTGGAAAAGAGTCCCGAGGATGCCGGCAAGGGCCTCCGCCGAGTCGATGTGCCTCACCCAGCCATCGGCACCGTCGGCAATAACCTCGGCACAGCCGCAGGCGTCGTGACAGAGCACCGGCACGCCGCAGGCCATGGCCTCCAGTATGGCGTTGGAAAGCCCTTCGCCAACGCTGGGCAGGACCATCAGGTCCGCAGCGAGGTACACCGGCCGGACGTCCTGCCGAAGACCAAGGAAATGAATGCGGTTCCCGACGCTGCCGGCCTGAGCGATCGCCTCCAGTTCCGAGCGCAGCGGCCCATCGCCGGCCAGCAGAAGGTGTCCCGGCCAGCCCTGGGATGCCAGACGCTCCACCGCCCGGATCACCAATTCGTGCCGCTTGTGGCGCTCCATGCGTGCCACAACGCCGACGCAGGGCACCTCCGCGGGAAGCCCGAGAAGCTGGCGCGCCTCACGCCGGTCGCCTGGGGAGAAGACCGCCGTGTCGACCCCGTTGACCACCGCCACCAAGCGCTCTGCCGGCATCCTCAGGCCAAGCAGCTCCTGGCGCGACGCCTCGGCGACAGTGTGAACCCGCCAGCAGGCCCGGTACAGCAGCCGCCTCAGGCGCAGCCGCGGCGCCCCCAGCCCCGTCCCCAGGAGCTGGCAGTGCTCACCGTGGAGGATCGGAACCAACCGGCCATAGCCGGTGGCCAGGGCCGCGTAGATGAGCGGGCCGAGATTGTGCGTGTGCACGACGTCCGGCCTGACGCGACGGATGAGCCGGTGCAGGCGCCACACGGTGCCAAGGGAGCGGCCGGCCGGCTTGTCCAGTGACACGACCTGCCCCGGATTGGGGAAGGTGTCAGCGAGAACCCCGCGACGCTCCAGGCCGCAGACCCAGATATCCAGGCCGCGCGGCACCAGCTCATGCGCCACGCGCGTCAGGACGCGCTCCATCCCGCCGACGTCCAGCGCGATGACGACATGCAGAACCCTTAGCGGCGGGACACCACGCGGGCCTCCGCCGACAAGAGCACCCCGCTCAGACGGCTCCATGGCAGGCCTCCCAGAGGAAGCGCCGCAGGGCGCGCACACGGAAGAAGACCGGCTCGTTTAACCGGGAGGGCCGCCCGAACCACGGCCAGGTCAGCAGCGAGGCGGCCATCTCCGACGCCGCGCGCAGGTGGCGACGCTGGTCGTGGTACATCCAGGCACACTGCACCTGGTTGTAGGACAGCACCTTCAGCCAGAAGCCCATGGCCCAGGGCGAGACCACCCGCTGTGACCGGGCCTTGCGAATCACCCGTCGGGTGTTCAGCTTCATCCTATCGGCATTCTTGCTCATGCTCGACGGGTGGTTGCGGATGAAGGCGAGGGCCTCCGGGAGCAGGACCATCTCGAAGCGCGAGCCGATGCGTATCCACATGTCGCGGTCCTCGGAGCTGGTCAAGGTCTCGTCGAAGAACCCACAGTCCTCGAAGACCCGCCGGCGCGTGACCACCGCGGAGGGCGAAAAGCGCGTGCGCAGGATGATGTCGCGGCTGCGGAGCGTGCCGCGGACCGCCCGGTCACGGCACGGCCGCGGCTGCAGCGCCCCATCGGGGCCGAACGCCTGGGCACGGGTCGCCACCAGGCCGCACCCCTCCCCGGCCCCGGCAAACGCGGCCATGACCGTCGTCAGGAACTCGGGTGCCCACCGGTCGTCGGCGTCGAGAAACGCGACGAACGCGTAGGTCGCGGCCTGAATGCCGGTGTTGCGGGCGGCAGGCAGACCGCCGTTGGCCTTGCGGATGCAGCGGATGCGCTCGCCGTAGCCGGCGACCACCGCCGGGGTGTCATCCGTAGAACCGTCGTCGACAACGACGACCTCGAGCGGCCGGTAGGACTGCGCCAGGGCCGAGTCGATCGCCTGCGGCAGGTAGTGGGCGTAGTTGTAGCAGGGTATGACCACCGACACCCCGGTTAAGGGGGCAGCAGCCGCCGCCGTAGATGTGGGT
>JAGVUW010000338.1 GCA_019136035.1 Verrucomicrobiota bacterium
TGGCCTGAGCGGCGGTCGCCTGCGCAAACTCGAGCAGAGCGAGCCGGATCTGGCCGAGCGCCTGCATCCCTCCCTGGAGCAGCGCGACGAGTACCGCGTGCTGTTGCGGCTGCTGCTGGTCGTCACCGTCGTGGCGATGTTCGTCTGTCTCGCCTTCATGGCCTGCCCGGTCGACGGCAACCCCGGCCTGGCCCTCGAGCACTGGGGCGCCATCCTCATCGGCGGCGTCGCCTTCCTGGTCCTCAGCGAAGGCCTGGGGCGCTACCTCGGGGTGCAGGCATCGGCCCGGATGCTGGTCGTCATGCTGCCTATCCTGCGGGGCTGCCGCGTGCTGCTCTTTCCCCTGACCCTGCCGGTGCTGGCCCTGCATCGCGCCGCCAACCGCTGGCGCGAGGCCCGCTGCGAGGAGGACGAAGAGGTCACCGCCGAAGACGAGATCATGTCGCTCCTCGAGCAGGACGCCGAGAGCGAGGACGAGGATGCCGACCTCGACGCCGCCGAGCGCCGCATGATCCGCGGCATTTTCGACCTCGGCGACACCACCGTCGGCGAGATCCTGACGCCCCGCGTCGACGTCGAGGCCATCGACGAGAAGGCCGACATCGCGGCGGTCAAGGCCCTCATCGTCGAGTGCGGCCACAGCCGCATACCGGTCTACCGTGACAGCATCGACCACGTCGTCGGCATCGTCTATGCCAAGGACCTCCTCGACGACCAGCGCGTCAGCCAGGCCGCCACCGTCGGCGAGCTGCTGCACGCGCCGATGCTCATCCCGGAGTCCAAACGGGTCAGCGACCTCCTCAACGAATTCCGTCAGAACAGCAACCACATCGCGGTCGTCCTCGACGAGTACGGCGGCACCGCCGGCATCGTGACCATCGAGGACATCCTCGAGGAGATCGTCGGCGAGATCCGCGACGAGTTCGACGCCGACGAGGCGCCCTCCACGGCGCAGGTCCTGCCCGACGGCACCATGATCGTCGACGCCAGGACCTCGGTCGATGACATCAACGAGGCCCTCGGCGCCGACCTCCCGACCAACGACGACTACGATACCGTCGGGGGCTACATCTCGGCTCAGGCCGGACGTATCCCCCAGGCCGGCGAGGTGGTCATCACGGAACACCTCCAGGCACAGATCATCGAGGCCGACCCGCGCCGCATTCTCAAGGCGCACGTCCGGGTGCGCAGCCGCGCCGACGGCACCAGCGAGCCCGACTAAGACAGCCGCGGCCGGCGCCGCCGCCGCCGGCCGCAGCAACCCCGAGGAATCCCGAGCATGCTGAGAAGCTGGTTGATCATCGCGGCCATCCTCCTGGGACTGCTCTGCGAGCGGCTCACCATCACCTGGGTGACGCGCTCGCCGCGCGGCCGCGCCTGGATACGCCGGACGCCCCTGCTGCACCCCAACGGCATCTCGCTGCTGCGCCTGCCGATGGGCCTGGTCAGCATCGCCCTGGCCCATCAGGGCTGGTGGGAGGTCGCGACCCTCTTCTTCGCCTTCTGGATGATCTCCGACCTCACCGACGGCACCATCGCCCGCAACTGCGATCTCGCTACCGAGAGCGGCAAGTGGCTCGACCCGCTCAGCGATAAGTTCATGTACTTCCCGGCACTGGCCTACTTCGCCCTGCCGACGTCGGTGCGCCTGCCGCTGCCCGCCCTCTGGGTCACCGCCTTCCTCCTCATCGACGCCTTCGGACAGGCTTCGCGCCTGATCATCCAGAAGAAGGCGGCCAACTACTTCGGCAAGGCCAAGACCGCCTTCGTCACCATCGTGCTGACCTGCACGGCCATGGATCAGCTCGCGCCGCTGTGGTTCATGTCGGAACGCTTTGTCTACGTGATGATGGTCTCCGCCACCCTGCTCGCCTTCATGTCGGTCTACTGCCGCATCGTCCCGGACGCGTGGTATGCCAACAGCCTGACCCTGGCCAACTTCCTGTGCGGCCTGGGGGCCCTCTGGAGCGTCCACACCGCCCACCCCCTGCGCGCCTTCGTCCTGGTCTTCGTGGGCCAGTTCTTCGACCTCTTCGACGGCCGTCTGGCGCGCATCTTCGGCTCGACCCGCCATGGCCCGGTCTTCGACGACATCGCCGACGGCACCAGCTTCGGCCTGGCCATCGGCTACCTGGTCCTGGCGCAGGTCCGCCTCGGCCTGTCGCAGGGCCCGGCCGAGTCCGCCGCCGGCGTGGCCTGGGGCCTGGCGCTGTTCTACGTCGCCTGCGTGTTCTACCGCCTCTACCGCTTCCTGCGGCCGACTGAGGCCGTGGCGCCCGGGCTGTTCCAGGGCATGCCCTCGCCGGCCGGCGCCATGATGGCGGGGTCGAGTGTGCTCCTGCTGGCCGAGCGCTGGCCCTGGGCCGCCGTGGCCATGGTCGTCCTGACCGGCGTCCTAATGGTCTCGAACCTGCGCTATCGCCACTTTGCGCAGCGCATGTGGCCAATCCTGCCGCGCTCGGTGAAGCTGATCGTCTGCATCCTGCTCCTGATCTTCGTCGATGTCGCCCTGGCGCACAAGCTCTATACCCAGTTCTTCAGCCTCCTCTGCTTCATCATGGCCCTGACCTACGGCGTCTACGGCCTCGACCCGGATACCTACCTCCCCGGCCGCCGCCGCGCCGCGGCAACCGCCCCGCCGACCGACCCGGAGTGACCGCCGCAGCGCGGCCGGGCTGATCGACGATCGCGTCAGCGCCCACCTGGCCACCCTGAAGGGGTGCCGGAACCGGCCTTTCAGACCGCCGCGGCGCGGCCGGCGGCCTTGCGGGCGGGCTGTGGAGAGCCTATAGTCCGGATTTGCATCGGCCGTGAGCCAGGCCGCCGGCGCTGGGCCGGGGCGGCCTCGCGGCCGCGGTCACCCAGGAACGGAAGCGGTCATGGCTGAAAACACCTCTGTTGCCGCGCGCATCCGCGATCTGCGCGCCTCGCGTAACCTGACTCTCGAGCAGCTCTCGGAGCGCTGCGGTCTCAGCCCGGAGCAGATCTCGGCGATCGAGGGCGGCGATGTGCTGCCGTCGCTGACGCCCCTCCTGCAGCTCGCCCGCGGCCTGGGCGTGCGCCTGGGGACACTCCTGGACGACGCCGCGAGCCTCGGCCCGGTGGTGAGCCGCGCCGGCGCCGCTCCCGAGACCGTGCGCTTCTCGGGCGGGGCCCGCTCGGGCGGCCTGGCCTTCCATGCCCTGGCTGCCAACAAGCAGGACCGCCACATGGAGCCGTTCCTCATCGACGTGCACCCGGCCCCCGCCGGCGAGGCGCCGTTGAGCAGCCATGAGGGCGAGGAGTTCATGTACGTCCTCAGCGGCCGCCTGGAGGTCCACTACGGCAACGCGCGCCACGTCCTGGAGACCGGCGACAGCATCTACTACGACTCGATTGTGCCGCACCACGTCCACGCCGCACCGGGCTGCGAGACCCGCATCCTGGCCGTGGTCTTTGCGCCCTGCTGAGCCCGCCGCACGCAGCCGTCACCCGCAGAAGCAGGGAGCCCGACGATGCCCTTCACCACTCAGACCCTCGGCGCCTTTCTCGAGACCCTGGCCCGCGAGCAGCCCGACCATGAGTTCATGGTCTACCCGGACCGCGCCCTGTGTTTCACCTACCGCGAGTTCGACCAGCGCGTCGACCGCCTGGCCAAGGGCCTGCTGCAGATCGGCATCGGCCACGGCGACCACGTCGGCATCTGGGCGCGCAATGTCCCGGACTGG
>JAGVUW010000597.1 GCA_019136035.1 Verrucomicrobiota bacterium
CCCCGTGTCCCCCGTGTCCCCCGTGTCCCCCGTGTCCCCCGTGTCCCCCGTGTCCCCCGTGTCCCCAATGTCCCCAGTGTCCCCCGTGTCCCCAATGTCCCCAATGTCCCCAATGTCCCCAATGTCCCCAATGTCCCCAATGTCCCCAATGTCCCCAATGTCCCCAATGTCCCCAATGTCCCCAGTGTCCCCCGTGTCCCCCGTGTCCCCTAGGGCGCCTCCCCCGCCGGCGGCCCCTCGCAGGCCACTCGCCCGAAAGCCACCGCGGTCACCTCCCGATCGCCCTGCTACGTCAGGGCCGCCGTGGTCACCCGGCGCACCTCGCGCAGGCCGGCGTCGGTCAACTCGGGGGCGAAGACGCGCGCCGGGTCGAAGCCCCACTCCTGGATGATCAGAATCCCGCCGGGGCGCAGGACGCGGGCGCAGGCATCGAGACAGCGCGCCAGATCGGCGGCGGGCCAATACCCGGGCACGAGCAGGCTCTCGGCGAGGACCACGTCGGCCCAGCCGGACCGGCACGCCGCCATGGCCACCGCGTCCGCCTGGACCGCCGCGCGCAGGCCCCAGGAGCACCCCAGCCGCAGGGCCCGCCGGGACAGGTCCAGGGCCAGGGCCAGCGATACTCCCGGGTCGTCCTGGAGGAACCGGCAGAAGACGCCGTGGTTCGCCCCGAGGTGGAGGACGCGCCGGCCGGCACCCGGGCGCAGGAGGTCGAGGTCGAGGAGGAGCGCCAGGGCCGGCAGGTAGGTCTCGGGGAACTTCTGCAGGTCCACCGCGTCGCGGTAGCCCAGGCCGCGGTCTGAGGCCACGGCGGCGACGACGCGGCCGGCACTCCCGTCGCGCTCGGCAAACGCCGCCAGGAGCGCCCGCGCCCGCTCGAGGCTGCCTGCGCCGTCAGCCATGGCTGGCCCCCCGGTTTGCCCGCTGCAGCGTCGTCTCCGGCGCCCGGGGCGCCGGAGACGGCAAGGCAAGGCATCGCTCGCCACCGGTGTAGAGAACCGCTGAACGACTCAGCGGTTCCCGGCCGCGAGGCGGTTCCGCGTCAGGTAGGCGTAGCTCTGGGCCACGGCATCGACCATGTCGCAGTCGCAGCGGTCCAGTTCGACGATGACCCAGCGCAGGACCTGCTCGTCACAGGCGCCGATCACGCCCGGGATGTCGAGCTTGCCGGTGCCCAGCGGCAACATCGCGGTATCCTTCTTCAGGGGTCCGTCCTTGACGTGCAGCAGGGGTATCCGCGCCGCCAGGCGGCGGGTCATCGCCACCGGGTCATTGGCGCCGTGGTTGGCTGACCAGTACGCGTCCATCTCGAAGGTGACATCCGGGCCACAGTCCTCGAGGTACCAGTCGATGGCAAGGCGGCCGTCAACCGGGGCGTACTCCCAGTAGTGGTTGTGCTGGAACAGGGTGATCCCGGCCTGGCGCAGGGCGCGGGCCATGGCGGCGACGGCCTGGGCCGTCTCGCGGATGTGCTCGCGCGTGTCGAACTGCGCCGTCCCGTAGCCACAGCAGGCGACGTCGAGGCCCAGGATCCCGGCCGCGTCGATGACCTCCTGGAGATTCTCGGGACGCGCCGACGGACCGTGGCTCGAGCAGACCTTCATGCCGAGGTCCTCGACCACCTTGCGGAACTCGGCCATGGAGAGGTTGTGGAACCCGGCCGGTTCCACGCCCTTGTACCCCATCGCGGCGACCTTCTTCAGAACCCCGACAAAGTCGCTCTTGGCGGCCTCGCGCAGGGTGTACAACTGCAACGCGATCGGTTTCATGCTGCTTCGTCCTCCGTTGAAGAACTTACGCCGCCGCGGACGCCGCGACGACCGTAGCCGCCGCGCTCGCCCATCCGACCCGACGGCGGCGGCTCACCGCGGCCGGCCGTGTTTACCATGGCGCCGACGGGCCGCATGTCCAGACGACGCACGCGGCGACGCGGTGTCTCCGGCAGACCGCCCCGCCGCACTCGCCTCAGGGGGCGCCGCGCTCGTCCAGCTCCAGCACGGCGGCCACGATGAGCTGGGTGCTGCGACGCAGATTCTCCAGGTCGACGCGCTGCCAGCGGTCGCCAGGGAGGTGGTACTCCTCATCGCCGTAGGGCCACGAACCGACATTCATCACGGTGGTCCGGAAGCCCTCCTTGATGAACATGCCGTCGTCGTCGTTGACTCGCGGTTTGTGGACCACGGCGACCTCGAGGCCGATGCCATGGCGGTCGTTCAGCCCGCGGATCATCTCGGCCAGGGGGCGGCCCTCGTCGGTGCTGTAGCCCACCGCATGGAGCATCTTCCCGGCGGCACGGTCAGCGTCGGACTTGCCATCGAGGGAGTCGACGTTGAGCACGGCGATCAGGCGGTCGCCGCGCGCCGCCGCCGCAGCGGCCGCCAGGCGGCTCGTCCAGGGCGTGTGCTCCTCGTTGCAGAACAGCAGACGCAGGGTGCGCTGCAGGGGCAGCCCCGCCAGCACCCGCGCGATCTCGAGCAGCGCCACGGTGCCGGTGGCGTTGTCGTGCGCTCCCGGCGAGTCAATCCAGCTCATCGAGTCCTTGTGCGCGATGAGCTGGATGGTCTCCTCCGGATGCGCCGCGCCGACACGCTCGGCTTCGATGTTGCAGGTGTCGTACCACGGGTCCTCCGGCGCCGGCGCCGAGTACCAGTGGTGCAGAGGCTTGCTCGAGTCGCAGCGGAAGGCCTGCACCCGACAGGGCACCCGCCGCGGCGACCAGCCCGCCAGCTCGAGACGCCCCACAAGGTAGGCGTCGGCTTCGGCCAGGCTGCTCACCGACTGACCCGGACGCGTGTAGTTCACCTTGCGGTACGGCAGCGGCGACTCGGTCAGGTAGACCAGGTCGCGACGAAGGCCCTCGATGGCGACGTTGCGGATCGGGCTCAGGTCCATGACAGACTTCCTCCTCGCATCGGTTCCGGAGCTGTGCCATGCCTACCGTAGCGCCTCCGAGCCACCGCCGCCGGCCCCGGACAGGTGTTTTTCAGGGCTGGACCTTGCATCGGCGCCGGCGGCCGGGTAAGGGTAATGGTGTGGAAGCGGTGTGCCTGGTGCACACTGGCAGAGGTACCGTCGCGGGCGACAGCAACAGGGAAAGGATCAAGCCATGGCAGAGCAAACTCCGGCGGCGTGCGGTGGCGGCGATTCGATCAAGACCTTGCAGTTCCTGGCGGTGATTCTCATCTTCATCCTGGCCGTGTTCATGGTCAAGTCGCTCAACGACATCAAGGCCTCCCTGAACAAACTCAACAACGAGGTCGACACGCTGATCACCATCTCCTCGCAGAACACCCTCAGCGGCTTCCAGGCCGTCGACGCCAACGACAAGGTCGTCTACAAGTTCATCCCGGTGCCGATGGTCGAAGGCCCCGGTATCGAGCCCCCCCCGGAGCCCTGAAGCCCTCGGAACCCCGCACCGCGCCCACGCTGCCCCCCGATCGTCCTGGAGACGGCCGGTGAGCCCCCGGGCGCGGGTCACGTAGGTCCGCGGCGCCGTCCGTGGGCCTCCCGGGCGCGGTGCGCGGCCAATCCGGCCGGTCCGTTCGCCTGGTCCACCCGGCCCTGGTCTGGCCTCAGCCCGGCTCGCCGTCGGCGAGGAAGCCCTGCACCGCGGCGCAGAGCTCGCCGGCGTCGGCGCAGGTCCACACCTGCGTCGGCAGGCTGGCGCGGAACCACTCGCCGTAGCGCTTGCTGACGATGCGCCCTGACGGAAGCGGATGACCGCCGCCGGCAGGGTGTAGTCCATGAAGGCATTGCCGCCGGCCGCCGCGATGGCCTCACAACGCGCCGCCACCACCGGGTCGGTATGCACGGCGAAGGGCAGCCGCGCCAGCACCACACACGAAAGGTTGTCGCCAACCACGTCGATGCCCTCCCAGAAGGACTGCGCCCCGAGCACGACGGTCCGCGGCTCGCTCTTGAGGCGCTGCAGGAGACTCTCGCGCGACCCGGAGAGGCCCTGGGCCAGCACGGCAATCCCGGCGGCAGCGAGGTCGCTCTGCAGCGGCCCGGAGCAACGCCGCAGCATGTCATGGCTGGTGAACAGCACCAGGCCGCGGCCGGCGCTGGCGCGGAAGAGCTCGCCGAGGAAGGCCGAGAGGGCCCCGGCGTAGTCTCTGCCGGCGGCGTCGGGCTCGGGCAGGAACAGCGGCACCAGCACCAGGGCCTGACGGGCGTAGTCGAAGACCGTGCCGAGGGTCAGCGCCGTCAGGCGCTCGGGGGGTATCAGGTCGATCCCGAGACGGCGCTCCACAAAGGCCGTCGAGCCGTGCGCCGTCAGGGTGGCCGAGGTGAAGACGACGCTCTGCCGGGCCTCGTAGAGGTGCTTCTGCATGAGGGCGCCGACCTGGATCGGGGCGCCCCAGGCCTGGGCGCCGCCCTGCATCGGCGGGACGGCCTCGATCCAGCACACCCAGCCCGGCTCGGCGGCATCGAGGACGGCCTCGGCGTCCCGGCAGAACTCGCCCAGCCACAGCGCCGCCGCCCGCAGCTCGCGGTCGAACTCGGCGAGGGCCTCCGGCAGAGGCTCGGCCAGACGCACGAGGGCGTCGGCGAGGGCCGTCACCGCGCGCGCCGCATCGCCGAGCGCCGCCACGAGACGGGCCCGCGCCGCCATCAGCATCGCCCAGCCGGCGCCCCCTTGGCGGCCGGGGTCGAGACGCAGCACCGCCCCCTCCCCCGGCCGCAGCTGGCCCGCCATCGCCGCAAAGAACGGCCCCAGCTCCGCCGTCGCCGTCGCCAGGGCCGCCTCCGCTTCCGCCTGACTCGACAGCACCACGGCGGCGCCGGCACCGACCGACCGGCCCAGCCGGCCGACCTGACGGCCCAGCGACGGCAGCAGACCCCGCGCCCGCCGACGCGAGCCGCGACGCCACAGACGCGACAGCACCGACTGCACCCGCCGCAGGCTCACCTCGCGCGACAGGGCGCTGGTGACCGCATCCTCGAGGTTGTGCGCCTCGTCCAGCACGAGCTGCTGGTAGGGCGGCAAGACCGGGCTGGCGAGGGGGTTGGCCATCTCCGAGAAGACGACGGCGTGGTTGGCCACCACCACATCGGCCGCCTGGGCCAGCCGCCGGGCGCGCTGCAGGAAGCACCGCCGGCGGTGCTCGCAGTCCATGCCGCGGCACTCCTCGGCGACGGAACTCACCCGCCCGGCGAGGTCGCGCTGCGTCGAGCGGTCCCCGAGGCACTCGGTGAGGTCACCGGTGCGGGTGCGGGCGGCCCAGACCACGACGCCGGCCAGGGGCAGGCGCTCGGCGCTCTCGAGTTCCGTCGCGGCGTGGTCCAGGAGGTAGAGCAGCTTGCGTACGCAGAGGTAGTTGCGACGGCCCTTGATCATCGCAAAACGCGCCTGGATGTCCAGCGCCTGCGTCAGCAGCGGCAGGTCCTTCTCGACGAGCTGGGCCTGCAGGTTCCGGGTGTGCGTGCTGACCACCACCGGGCTCTCGTTGACCACC
>JAGVUW010000714.1 GCA_019136035.1 Verrucomicrobiota bacterium
GAGCCGAGGACGACGTCGTACTCAGCCTCGGCGATCATGCTGCAGAGGGCGCGCAGGAGCCGGGGTGTGTACTGGTAGTCGGGGTGGACCATGACAACGATATCGGCCTGTCGTTCGAGGGCCAGGGCGTAGCAGGTCTTCTGGTTGCCGCCGTAGCCGCGGTTCTGCGGGTGGACGTGTGTTTCCAGTCCGAGGCGTCGGGCGAGCTCGGCGGTCTGGTCGTGGCTGGCGTCATCGACGAGGATGATATGGTCGACGAGGTCCTTGGGGAACTCGGCGAGGGTCTGTTCGAGGGTCCGTTCGGCGTTGTAGGCCGGCATGACCACGACGATGCGCTGTCCGGCGAGGCTCATGGCGTCTCCGGTGGGTGTGGTGGCATTTTTTCGTAGATGGTGATCGAGAGGGGCGGGAAGTCGCGCCTGGCAGTGGGCATCCAGGACTGCTCGATGGCCTGTTGGAGGGGCTCGGCGTCGGCCTCCCAGGCGGCCATGAGTCGGACGAGGATGACGCGTGCGTGGGGGAGCTGGCGGTGCTGCTCGAGGCTGGCGGTCATCTCGGGGAGGCTCCGGCGCTCGCGTTCGAGGGCCTCGTTGCGATGCTGGCGTTCCTCGAGGGTCCGCATGGGGTAGCCGGTCTGGCGTGGGAGTTCTTTAAGGTAGTAGAGGGGTGCGACGGCGGTCCAGTGGGGTGTGAAGAGGACGAGGTCGTCGTCGCGGATGGTCTCGGCGAGGAAGATGGCGGCGTGGCGGTCGTCGGACTTGCGCATGTAGCTGAAGTGCCAGAGGAGCCCGACGGCGGCGGTGAGGGCGAGTGCGGCGGTGCAGGCGCGGCACCAGGCGGTGGGCAGTCGGTCGAGTCCGGCGGCCAGGAGGATGACCGCGGCGGGGAGGAAGGCGATGGCGTAGCGTTCGGGGAGGTAGATCGGCCGGATGGCCGATATGGCGATGGGCAGGGCGAGGCCGGCGATGAGGGCGGTGGCGACGTAGGCGGCGCCCGGGGTGAGGCGGCAGCGCCATTGCGGCGGCTGGCCGTTGGGGCCGCGGAGGCGCCGGAAGACGAGGCCGGCGAGGGCGATGGCGACGGCGGCGCTGCCGAGCCAGAAGAAGGGGCTTCGGAAGGTGAGCATGTGGAGGCTGCAGAGGTGTGAGAGGGTCTGGGTGAGGAGCTGGATGGAGAAGGGCGGCAGCCAGCCGCCGGTGATGGCGGTGCCCTGGAGCTGGCTGCGGATGGCGAAGGGCAGCCAGGGCAGGTAGAGGAGGGCCGCGGCGGCGAGGGCGGCAGCGAGGTGTTGCAGGGCGGCGGTTCGGCGGCGGAGCCGGAGGACGAGGGCGACGGCGACGCCGGCAGTGGCGAAGAGGCCGTAGTGGTGGGTATAGGCAGCGAGGGCGGCGGTGATGGCGAGACCGGCCCAGTCGCGGCCGCGGTCGTGGCGTGCGGCGCGGTCGCCAAGGTAGAGGAGGAGGGTGGCGAGGCCGGCCAGGATGGCGTACATGCGGGCTTCCTGGCTGTAGTAGAGGTGGAACGGGCTGAGGGCGGCGAGGATGGCGGCAGTCCAGCCGGCGCGGGCGGAGAAGAGCCGCCGGGCGGTCACGGCGATGAGGGGTATGGTGGCGGCGCCGGCGAGGGCCGAGAGGGCGCGCACGGCGAACTCGTGCTGGCCGAGGAGGGCGGTCCAGGCGTGCAGGACGAGGTAGTAGAGGGGCGGTGAGGCGTCGGCGGTGAGTTCGCTGAAGAGGTCGGGCAGAGCCCGCAGGGCGATACGGATGCCATTGGCCTCGTCATACCAGATGGACTGTCGGTCGAGGGCGTGGCAGCGCAGGAGGAGCGCAGCGGCACCGAGGCCGAGGAGGGCCAGGGGGTGGAGGGCGGCAGGGCGGGCGGGCGGTGGCGGTGTTGTGGTCGGGTCTGTCACCGTTGCGGGTCCTGGCGGCAGGCGGCGCCGGCGCCTGGGGTGGGGGTCTCTGGATGGTTGTTGCCGGGTACTATAGCGCAGCGCGCTGGGGGGACTGCATCCAGGGCACGCGGAGGGGAGGGGAGGGTAACCACGAAAGGCACGAAAGGCACGAAAAGGGGAGTAGTGGGAGGGTGCGTCGGTACGTCGGTGGACAGTTGGTCTGTGGGGCCAGGGCCACGGGGGCAGGGCCGCGGGGACGCGGCCCTTGGGCTCGGGACACGGACGGCCCTGGAGCGGGCTCCGCCCGCAACCCAAGGGGAGGGTGCGTCTGTGCGTCTGTGGACTGTACGTCTGTAGCTAGGAACTTGCCCGGAGAGCAAGTCTCTGACGGACAGTAGTACGGACGGGGCTTTGCCGGCTCGGGCGTCGGGGGTCGGGCGTCGGGCGGTCTGGCCTCGGGCGTCGGGCGTCTGGCCTCGGGCGTCTGGCCTCGGGCGTCCGGCGTCTGGCCTCGGGCGTCTGGCCTCGGGCGTCCGGCGTCGGGCGTCCGGCGTCGGGCGTCTGGCGTCCGGCGTCGGGCGTCTGGCGTCGGGCGTCTGGCCTCGGGCCTCGGGCGTCGGGCGGTTTCCGCGGTGCCGCCCTGGGTTGGTTTGGCACGTCCGTACACTTGCCGGGCAGGTCTTTTGCGGATAGGGTATCTCAACGGATCGTGCGGGACGAAGGGATTCGCAGGGCGACGGCAGAGGGGTGTCGGTGAAGGCCTTGGCGTGCGGGGGCACGAGGATGCTCATGCCAATCAGGATAGGTTGCGCCGTGGCTTGCCGGGTCTGGCTCTGGGCCGGCCTGATCGGAGCCCTGACCCTTACGGCAGGGGCCGCGGCCGGGGCTCCCGCCCGGGTCCTGGTGATCGACTCGTACCACGCGGGGTACTCCTGGTCGGACCGCCTGCACGCCGTGTTGCGTCACGAGTTGGTGGAGGCCGGGGTCGAGGTCTACACCGAGGCGATGGACTGCAAGCGTTTTCCGGCCAAGTCGCAGGAGCCTCTGCTGCTGGACACGCTGACGCGGAAGTATGCCGGGACGGCCTTTCGGGTGGTGGTGGTGGCAGACGACAGTGCCTACGAGTTTGCGCTGCGGCACGGCGAGGCGCTGTGGGGTGACACGCCGATCGTCTTCTGCGGGGTGAACGGCTTTGATTTTGAGCAGCTCAAGGGCCATCCTCAGGTCACCGGTGTGGTACAGAACACGGATGCGTACGACACCCTTCGGACGGCCTGTGAATTCATGCCGCGGGTCGACCGCGTGGTCTTCATCCACGACGACACCTCGACGGGGCGGGGGTACCGTGCCGCCTTTGAGCGTGACTTTGTGCGGTTGCTGCGGGACCGTCCCCAGATGGGCGTGCGGTTCCTCTCCGGGGCGGAGTGGAGTACCGACGAGCTGTTGACGCAGGCGGCGGTCTTTCGCGACACCGATCTGGTGCTGCTGTCGCGGTGGTCGGTCGATCGGACCGGCACCTATGTTCCGGAGCAGGTCTTCGTACCGCGTCTGACGATGGCATCACCGGTACCGGTGTGGGGTCTGGTGGGGATTGGGCATGGGACGGTTGGGGGGCGGCTGGTGACGCCCGAGTCGCAGGGCGCGGCGGCGGCGCGCCTGGCGCTGCAGGTTCTGCGGGGTGCGGCGCCGTGGAGTCTGCCGGTGCAGGTATCGGGCACGAACGCGTACACGTACGACTGGGCGCAGTTGCGGCGGTGGGGCTTCTCGCCGGGGCGTCTGCCGCGGGGGTCGGTGTTGGTGAACCGGCCCGCATCGTTCTGGTGGTTACACCGTCACCTCGTGATCACAGCCGCGGTGCTTCTGGTGGTGCAGGCGCTGCTCATTCTGCTTCTGATCGTAGCGGCGGTGCGCCGTCGTCACGCCGAGGCACGCCAGCGTGACAGCGAGCGTCGTCTGCGGCTGGTGACCGAGGGTGTGGAGCTGGGGGTATTTGACTGGTACAGCGGCGGCGATGGTGTGGTCATCAACTACCCTCTGGCGCAGTTTGCGGGTCTGGAGGGGCCGGTCGAGGGGGCACTGCCGCCGCGGCGGCTGTTGCGGCGTCTGCGGCCGGCAGACCGGCATGTGCTGCTGCGGCGGGTGTACCGCTGTCTGCAGGGGTATAACACGGCCTTCGAGTGCGAGTGTCGCGTCGGGGGCGATGGCACGGCGGCGCGGATGCTGAGTGTGCATGGTTCGGTGGCGGACCGCAATGGCGCCGGTGGGTTCCGGCTCTTGGGGACGGTCCGCGATGTCAGCGAGAGCCATCTGGCGAGCCAGCGTCAGTTGCGTCTGGAGCGCGAGCTGCTTGAGTCGCGTCGCTACGAGAGTCTCGGTGTTCTGGCGAGCGGTCTGGCGCACGACTTCAACAACCTGCTCCAGCCGATCATCGGCAATGCCTCGATGTTGGCGGAGGAGCTTCCGGCGGGTTCCGGGCTGCGGCCGTTGGTGGAGGACATCTCCAGCTCAGGTCGGCAGGCGTCGGAGTTGGCGCAGAAACTCCTGACGACGGCAGGTCAGGCCCCGACCGCGCCGCGGCATATCGACGCGGCGCGTCTCTTGGAACGCATGGCCGAGAATCTGCGTGGGGACGTCCCGAGCGACCGCCGTCTGGCGTTTGAGGCCTCGGCCTCGGCGGTGCCGGCGTATGTCGACGTGGCGCAGTACCGGCAGATCCTGACCAGCCTGGTGGCGAACGCCGTGGAGGCGACCAGCCCAGGCGGGCGGATTGCGGTGCGGGTGACCTCGGTGCACTGTGGCGTGGGTGAGTTGCGCAACCAGCAGAGCGGTCGCGACCTGCCGGCAGGGACGTATGCGCGGATCACGGTGGAGGACGACGGCGAGGGTATTGCGCCGGAGCATCTGGATCACGTCTTCGACCCCTTCTTCACGACGCGTTTTCTGGGTCGCGGTCTGGGCCTGGCGGCACTGGCAGGGATCGTGCAGCGCCATGGCGGGGCGATACGGGTAACGAGCGCGCTGGGGCACGGCAGCCGTTTCGACGTCTATCTTCGGGCCGCGTCCGAGCAGGTGTCGACGGAGGCGGAGGTGCCTCTGTCGTGCTGACGGGTCTTCCGTCGGGTGCTGCGTCTTGTTGCAGACTTTCAGCCTGCAATGTGTAACATCCGGTTTCCCATGGCGTTGTCCTGGGCTGACGGACGATGCCCTTTCAGGGCGTCAGACCGGAGGCGGTGTGCCGGCATCTGCCATGGTGGAGAGGGGACTCAGGGGACGCTGGGGACTCAGGGGACGCCAGGGACTCAGGGGACGCTGGGTGGCGCCTTCCGCGTTTGGCTTTTGCCGGGAGATGCCGGCGCCGGGGAGAGGTCCACGGCGGCGCGAGGCTGCTTGGATGGGTCTGGGGCCGGCGGCGCGGGGCTACTGGCGCGGGGCGGTGACCCATGTGTGGAGGGTGTCCGCGTCCTGCAGGAACTGCTCCGGTGAGTCGTCCTTGACGAACTCGAGGAGGGTCCAGTGGAGGCGTCCGGTCTGGCGCACGACCTGGAGGTAGGCCTGCCACTCGGTCTGGCCCTGCTGGAGGGGAAGGCGCTGTCGTGAGCCGGGCTGGACGAGCCAGTGGAAGGCGTGGACATTGGCGAGTCTGGGGGCGAGATCGCGGAGGATGGCCAGGTTGTCGGCGAGGGCGGCATCCGGGACCGGCTGCCAGTTCGGCTGGACATTGGCGCCGAGGAGATCGCGGTAGAGCTGACGGGCGGAGTCCGGCGAGTCGGTGAGGGTATGGGCGTGGTGTTCGCAGGTGATGGCGATGCCGAAGGGCGCGGCGAGGTCGCCGATGCGGGCGAGGTCGGCGGTGACGCGGGCGCGGTACTCGGGTGCGGCGGCGGCGCTGGGCTGGCGGCCGCACCAGACGCGGATGGTCGGGGCGCCGAGGAGGACGGCCGACTCGAGAACGGCGCTGAAGTCGGGGTTGCCGCCCTCGCCGGCGGCCTCGCCGGCGCGGTAGTAGGAGCCATAGACGGCGACGGCCAGGCCGGCCTCGCGGGTCATAGCGCCGACCTCGATGGCGCGGTTGCGGTCGCCGTGGGGGACATGGACATCGCCGCCCCACTCGATGCCGCGCAGGGGCGAGCGTGCGACGAGGTCGACGACAGCGCGGGGGCTGAGGGCGCGGAAGCTGATCGAGACAAGTCCGGCGGCGATCATGGCGAGGTTCTCCGGTGCGGGGCTGGCCCGCGGGTTCCTGGGTTAGGGTCGTGCGCCGTCGTCCTCACGGCAGACTGAGCACGGCGGCGTTCTCCATGGTGACGGCATCGCCTGGGCCGTAGTCGTAGATGACGTAGCGGGTGAGGCCATCGGCATCGCCATCGCTGAACTCGGTGATGAGTATGGCGGCGGGCACGGGCTGGCCGTCGAGCGGTTCGACGAGGAGGTCGCGGGCCTGCTGGGTATCGCGCAGGCGTCGCCAGGCGGTGCCGGCCTCATTGGCGACGGTCTTGCCGCTGTAGTACTGCCAGCCGGCGAGGCGCAGGCCCGTAGTGCCGAGGATGCGTCCATCTTCGCAGCCCTTGACGAAGCCCTCGCCGAGGCGCGCGTCGTGGTCGAGGTGGAGTCGGACGGCCTGGCCCTCGGTGCTGGCGGCCCGGATGCGGTAGGAGGTCGACGAGCCGAGCTCGTTGTGGAGGCGCAGGTGGCGTCCGACGAGGGCCATGCCCTGGGGCGGTGCGGGTGCGACGAGGATGGAATTGGCGGCCCAGTCGCAGGCGGTGATAGTGCCGCGGTACTCGGCTTCGGCCAGGGTGAGGCCGTGGCCCTGCCGCTGGAGGCGGGTGCCGCGGACGAGGACGGCGCCCGCCAGGTTGCCGCGGCGTTCCCGCCAGAGAGCGAACTCCGCGTCGGTGGTGATGCCCTCGACGCTGAGTTCGCGGCGGCGGCCGTGCTGCAGGACAATCCAGTCGACCACATCGCCGCTGGTGACGCGCAGGGCCAGGGGCGGGAAATCGCCGTCGGCGGGGTCGGCCGCGATGGGGAGGGTCTCGACGCGGTCGAGGCGGGCCGAGCCGGCGCGCGGGTGGAGGAGGTGGAGGTACTGCTGGCGGAGGGGTGCCTGTTCGCTGCGGTTGTCGAGGAGTGCCCAGGTGATGTCGTAGGCGGAGCGGCCGCCGGGAGCGCGGCCTTTGGCGAGGGTGAGGTCGCCCTGGCGGGGCTCGAGGGCGTGGACCTCGAGGCTGAGGTCCTTCTGATCGCGCAGGTCGTAGGTGAGGCTCCACGGGCCTTCGACGCGGGCGCGTGACGGCTCGCGCATGAGGGCCAGGGCGCCGAGTTCCTTGTCGGTGCTGGTGGCGGCGGCGATGTCCATGTGTGCCACGGCCTCGCCGGCGGCGGAACCGCTGCCGGGCTGGGTTGTCACGCCGGCGATGGTGGCCTCGCCGTCGGGGCCGTGGAAGCTCATGATGTGGCGCGTGCCGCCGCGGACCCGTTCGACGGTGACGACATAGAAGTCGGTATCGGAGAGGTCGATCAGGGCGATGGAGCGCTGGCGGAAGGGTGCTTCGGGATCCTGGCCGGCGGTGCATTCGGCGGCGGCGACCTGGGCGGGAGCTGTGGCCGCGAAGGTGTTCAGCTCGCCCTTGCCAAAGCTCCAGGCCGAGACGCCCTCGATCTTGGTGGCGTAGTGGGTGCCCCAGTTGGTCTCCCAGTGATGGGCGTAGGTCCAGCCTTCGGGGTAGCCCAGTTCGGGGAGCCAGTCGCGCTGGAAGGCAGCGAGGCCGTAGGTAAGCATGTCCGGGTGGGCGTGCTGGGGCACGCGTCCATAGCGCAGCCAGAGGGCGCGTTCGTGGTCGCCGCTGCCGGAGCGCAGGAAGGCCTGGCCGTAGCCATCCTGGATGAGGCTGGGGAGCTTCTCCCAGAGGCCGTGCTGCTGGCGAGCCGTCGCGGCGGCCTGGCGCAGGGCCGGGTCGGCGATGGTCTTAACGGCGTCGGGCTCGGGACCGGCATAGGCGAGGGCGAAGCGGGAGTCGCCGGTGAGGGCGAAGGCCTTGGCCCAGTCCGTGCGGTCGCAGGGGTAGCCCGGTTTCAGGGCCAGCGGGTCGGGCCGGGCGCCCTTGCCGGTATCGCCGACCACGGGGTAGGTGCGTCCGATGAGGGTGTAATCGAGGGGGAAGTCATACTGGAGTCGGAAGCGCGGGTCCTGCTGGGGCGATACGAAGCGTGGCGGCACGTAGCGATCCGGGTGGAGGGCGCGGATGCCGTCGAGGGTTTCGAAGAGCCGTGCCATATCGCGGATCTGGATATGGTTATAGCTGGGAGACTCATGGGCGCCGCCGTCGCGGTAGTACTCGTTGACGAGAGCGAAGCGCACGCCGCGTTCATTGAGGAGCCAGTCGGCGATATCGAGGGAAGCGGGGGTGCCGAGGGCGAGGGCCAGCGTCGCGGCGGTGACCTCCTGTTGCGGGTAGTTCCTGGCGATGGCGTTATCGAGGCAGGCCTGCAGGGGGACGCGCAGGATGCCGACCTCGAGGAAGCGCCGGAGGTCGCGGGTGGTCTGGAGTTCGGGGTGGTGGTGGGCGCGGGCGAACTCGAGGAGGGCCTGGTCCTGGTCGACGTGTTCGAAGATGAGGTCCCAGGCGCGGGCGCAGTCCTCCATGCGGGGCGTGTCCCAGTTCGGCTGGATGTAGAGGAAGGTGCTGGCGAGGCGCTCATAGCGTGCCGGAATGGGGGCGCCGACGGGGCCGTTATAGACGCCGTCGCGGTTGGGGATCTTGCGGTGGTTGAGGTTGACGGCCATGTCGGCCATGCTCTCGGCGTAGCGCAGCAGGGCGACGCCACAGGCGTGGGCGTAGCGTGCGTCGCCGGTGGCGGCAAAGGCGCGGGCGGACTGGACGATGCCGGGGGTGAGGGTCTTCATGTAGGCCTGCCACTGGTGGTAGTAGGCGATGAAGGGCCAGCGCCAGACGCGGCCGTTGGCATCGCGGATCGGGGTCGCGGGTTCGCAGCCGTAGCCGTCGTCCGGGAAGTCCCCCGAGTGCATGTCGCCGTTGGCATAGTCGTTGGACGGGAACCAGGTTTTGCAGTTCGGGCAACCGACCTTCCATGGGTGCTTGTCGGGGTCCATGATCCAGGGGTAGAAGCCGCTGCGGCCCTCGTAGATGGCAGTGCCGCAGACCGGGCACCCCTTGCCGACGCCGCCGCCCTCGAGGCTGCCGAGGACGATGAGGCAGGTGCGCGGCACCGACGGCCCGGGGACGATCTGGTAGATGGCCTCGTCATCGAGGCCGAGCCAGGCCTGCGCAAGGGGGCCGGGTGCTTCGGCCTTGAGGGCTTCCAGGTCGGCGTCCGAGTGCAGGGTCCGGCGCGACTTGACCTCGTCGAAGTCGCTCTTGCCGAGGGGCCAGAGGCGCGGCAGGTCGATGGAGGCATGCTGGCGCGGGGCGTGCAGGGAACCCCAGGGGATGACCTCGACGGTCATCTCGAAGCGCCCGGCCTGGCCGGTGAAGGCGAGGCGGGCCTCGCCGGGGGCGAGGGCGCGGTAGTAGAAGCGCTGGACGGCGTCCTGGTCCCAGGTGTCGATGGCCTGGAGGTTGGCCGGGGTGGCGGCGGTGAGGGGCCCGGAGCCCTCCGGCTGCTGCAGGCAGACGCGGAAGAGCTGCCCGGGGAAGATCCACAGGGGTCGGTCGAGGACAGTGATATCAGCGGCAGCGGGGAGGGTGGTCAGCATGGTGGTGAGACCCAGGGTGAGCAGGGCAGTCAGGCGTCTGTTACAGAGCACAGCGAGATCTCCTGCAGGATTGGCCATCAGTCCGCGACCAGGCCCCGGGGGCCGTCAGGGGACCACTATAGCGCCGCTCGTCGCTGGAGGAAGAGGGAGAGACTGCCCACGGAGCACACGGACCACGCGGAGGGAGGGGTGGGGAGCAAGAGGTGCGTCGGTGCGTCGGTGCGTCGGTGCGTCGGTGCGTCGGTGGGGCGGTGCGTCGGTGCGTCGGTGCGTCGGTGCGTCGGTGGGTCGGTGCGTCGGTGCGTCGGTGCGTCGGTGGGGCGGTGCGTCGGTGGGGCGGTGGGGCCGGACTCCGGGCTCCCGACCTCTGACCTCCGACCGCCGACCTCCGGACGGGACTGCCCACGGAGCACACGGACCACGCGGAGGGAAGGGTGGGGAGAAGAGGTGCGTCGGTGCGTCGGTGGGGCGGTGCGTCGGTGGGGCACGGGGGAGGAGATCAGTCGGATCAGTCGGAGCGCAGGCCCGAGGCCCGAGGTCCCCGTCTTGCGGGCTTGCTGGCGGGGGCGGGGCGCGGTATAGTCGGCCGCCAAAGGCGGCGGGATCTGCTGCCTCGGCGTCCCGGGTCGGTTGGCGCGTGGCGTTGGGGCGGCGCCGTATGGTTGGCGACGCGCACACATGAGGAGGCGATGCCATGCCGAAGTCAGGGGTTGTGAGCATCGGTTTGATCGGCCAGCAGTTCATGGGCCGGGCGCACTCGAATGCCTGGGGCCAGGCGAATCGGTTCTGTGCGCCGGCGCTGAAGGCGTCGCTGCACACGGTCTGTGGTCAGAACGCATCGACGCTGCCGGCGTTTGCCGAGAACTGGGGCTGGGCGCGGACGAGCACGGACTACCACGCGATGGCGCGGGCCCCCGAGATTGACCTGATCGACATCACGGCACAGAACCACCTGCACCTGCCGATGGCGAAGGCGGCGATGGAGGCGGGCAAGGCGGTCGCCTGCGAGAAGCCGTTGGCGGGGACCTACAGTGACGCCCGTGAGATGGTGGCGCTGGCGCGGAAGTACAAGGTGCCGACCTTTGTCTGGTACAACTACCGCCGCTGTCCGGCGATCGCCTATGCCTACCAGATGGCTCGTGCCGGTGCCCTGGGCCAGATCCGGCATGTCCGGGGCTTCTACCTGCAGGACTGGGCTGACGCCTCGGTGCCGCTGCTGTGGCGTTTCGACGGCAAGGTCTCGGGGAGCGGCTCGCACGGCGACCTGTGCGCGCACACCATCGACATGGTCCGTTTTGTCACCGGCGAGGAGATTGTCGAGATCACGGGGGCGATGTTCGAGACCTTCGTGAAAGAGCGCACGATGGTGACCAAGGTCAGCGGCGGCGGGATCGCCAGCAACGTCGCCGGTGCCGAGGGCACGAAGGTCCCGGTGACGGTGGATGACGCGGTGCTGTTCCTAGGGCGTCTCGAGGGCGGTGGTGTATGCAGTTTCGAGGCGACGCGCCTGGCGACGGGCCGTCAGAACTTCCACGGCTTCGAGATCAACGGCAGCAAGGGCAGCCTGCGCTTCAACTTCGAGCACAACAACGAGCTCGAGTACTACGACGCGACGGGCCCGCGCGGGACGCAGGGCTGGCGCACGATCATCTGCACGCACCAGCCGGACCACCCGTACATCCAGTTCTGGTGGCCGGACTCGCACGCCATCGGCTACGAGCACGCCTTCATCAATATGGCCTACGACATCCTGCAGGTGATGGCGGGCAAGGCGCCGGTGGTGCCGTTGCCGGACTTCGAGGATGCCTTCAAGACGCAGTGTGTGCTCGAGGCGGTGTCGCGCCTGGCGGCGGAGCGTCACAGCATGTCGGTGGCCGACCTGCGCTGAGGATGCGGGGGAAGGCCGCTCGCAGGAAAGGCCGGGGCGCGGCGCTGTCGATGCCGTGGCGGCTCGTGGACGCGTTCGCGTCTGTGGACACTCGCGCTCCAGCGGACGTGGCGGGCGATCTCTCGGCCCTGTTCTGCCCGGCGCCTCCGGGCGCAGGGGGCGGGTCTGGAGCGGCGGTTGTCGGTGCGCGGCCGCGGGCGTGCGGTCCGGTCCGGTTCCGGGATGACTGAACGGAGGCGAGAGCCATGTCGGTGTTACGGGTGGTTCTGAGCGGCATTCTGGGCGTGCTGGCGGTGCACGGCGCCACGGCGCTGGTCGGGGCCGACAGCGCGCCGGTGTTCCAGTCGTCGGCGCAGGTGACCTTCGGGGCGCTGTATGGCGAGCGCGCCATCCGGGCGACGGTCCTGGCGCCGGTGCCGGCGGCGGTGTCGGTGCACACGGGGCGCGCGCCGCGGCGTGTCTTTGTCGGTGGCGAGGCGCTGCCGGGTGACGCCTGGCAGTTCGACGCCGGCACGGGCGTGGTGCGTCTGTCGCTGCCGGCGGGGACGAGTCAGTTGCAGATGCGTTTCGACGACCTGGCCGATCTGCGGCCGCGTCAGGTCGCGGTGCCGGTGCAGGTGGCCTCGGACGGCGCTTCTGCGGCGGCAGGCTCGATCGAGATGACGGTGGCGGACGAGCGCGCCTTCGGGAGCCTGCAGTGGTCGGGCCCGGAGGGCTTCTACGAGGTCCAGGCCCGGCGCGGCGGCGCGGTGGCGGCGGGCCTCGAGGTGGTAACGCAGGCATTCCGTCGGGGCGACACGATGCTGCTGGTTTCGGGCAGCGCCCTGACCGTTCGGGGTGAGGCGCCGGCGCAGGTCGTGCCGCTCGATCTCCTGCAGTGCCGGCTGGTCGGAGCAGTGACGCCGACGCGTCGTCTGGACAAGGACAGCGTGCCGTGGTCGACGAGCCTGGTGCTGGAGGGCGAAGCCTTCACCGGCGAGGGAGGCGGTGCGGTAACACGGAGCACCGAGCATGCCGGCACGCATGGCGGCGGCTGCGTCTATGCCTGGGGCACCCCGGGGCACTGGCTGGCCTGGTCGGTGGAGGTCGCGAAGGCGGGCGACTACAGCCTGGTCCTGGTGGCGGCCTCGCAGGAGAAGGTGATCCTGCGCTCGGTGCAGCTTGACGGCGCGCCTCTGTCGGGCGCGGCGGTCCTGCGTTTCGAGGGCACGGGCGGGTGGGGCCGCAGCAACGCCGCCGAGTGGCAGGCGGTACAGCCGGTGGACGCAGACGGTCGCCCGGTGCGTTTTGCCCTGAGTGCCGGGCGGCACGAGCTGCGGCTCGAGAACTCGCTCGGGCAGCATATGAATCTCGACTGCCTGCTGCTCGCGCCGGCGCCCTGAGGGCGTGCGGCGGGGCTCCGGCTGGGGCGATGTGTCGGGTTCGGGCGCCGCGGCTGCGGGCCTTGGCCGGTATGATGGTGATGCAAGAAAGTCAGACAGTCTCTATGGATACCTGTGACAAATCGCGGCTGGTCCCGTCTCTGTTTGGATCGTGGGTGTTCAATGACACCGTCATGCGTGAACGCCTGCCGAAGAACGTCTATCGGGCGTTGCAGGAGTCGATTCGCGACGGCCGGCCGTTGGAGCCGGGCCTGGCGGACATTCTGGCCAGTGCCATGAAGGACTGGGCGATCGAGTTGGGCGCCACGCACTACTGCCATTGGTTCCAGCCTATGACCGGGGTCACGGCGGAGAAGCATGACGCCTTCATCTCGCCGACGCCGCAGGGGACAGTCATCATGGAGTTCAGCGGTCGCGAGCTGAGCCAGGGCGAGCCGGACGCCTCGAGTTTCCCGTCGGGGGGCCTGCGGGCCACCTTCGAGGCGCGCGGCTACACGGCCTGGGACTGCACCTCGCCGGTGTTCATCAAGAAGGACGGCGCGAACACGACCTTGTTCATCCCGAGTTTCTTCTGCTCGTACCATGGCCAGGCGCTGGACAAGAAGACGCCGTTGCTGCGTTCGATGGACGCGTTGAACCGTCAGGCCCTGCGGGTATTGCGGGCCCTGGGGAACGGCCAGGCGCGGCGGGTCTCCGTGACTCTGGGTGCAGAGCAGGAGTACTTCCTGATTGACCGTCGTCTGGCGGCGCGTCGGCCGGATCTGCTCTTCTGCGGGCGGACGCTGTTCGGAGCGCCGGCGCCGAAGGGCCAGGAGATGGACGACCACTACTTCGGGAGTCTGCACGAGCGGGTGGCCTCGTACATGAGCGAGGTCAACCAGCAGCTCTGGCTGTTGGGGGTGACGGCCAAGACGCAGCACAACGAAGTGGCCCCGTCGCAGTACGAGATTGCGCCGATCTTCGAGGTGGTGAATGTCGGTGTGGACCACAACCAACTGGTGATGGAGACGCTGCAGAAGGTGGCACGGCGGCACGACTTCATCTGCCTGCTTCACGAGAAGCCGTTCGCCGGGGTGAACGGCTCGGGCAAGCACAACAACTGGTCGATGGTCACCGACGACGGCGTCAACCTCCTGGCTCCAGGTGACACGCCGCACGAGAACCTGCAGTTCCTGGTGTTCCTCTTCGCGGTGCTTCGCGGCGTGGATCGCTATGCCGACATGCTCCGCGCCTCGGTGGCGCACGCCGGCAACGACCATCGTCTGGGTGCGAATGAAGCCCCGCCGGCGATCATCTCGGTGTTCCTGGGCGAGCAACTGACGGAGATCATCGAGCAGATCGAGAAGGGGCGCACGCGGAGCAGCAAGGCGTGCAGTTCGCTGCAGCTCGGCGTCAGCACCCTGCCGCCGCTGCCGAAGGACTCGACCGACCGCAACCGCACCTCGCCGTTTGCTTTCACGGGCAACAAGTTCGAGTTCCGTATGCCGGGGTCATCGCAGTCGCTGTCGGGTCCGAACGTCGTGTTGAACACGGCGGTCGCGGAGTCGTTGCGCGAGATTGCCGATGAGCTGGAGCGTCCCGGGACGCAGGACCGCAATGTGCGTGTGCAGCACCTCCTGCGCGAGTATGCCCGGGAGCACCGCCGGGTGATCTTCAACGGCGATGGCTACACGGCGGCGTGGAAGGCCGAGGCGGCGCGGCGCGGTCTGCCCAACCTGGCGTCGACGATGGAGGCCCTCGAGGCGATGGCGGCGCCGAAGAACCAGGGGCTCTTCGAGCGTCATGGCGTCTTCTCGGCCACCGAGTATCCGTCGCGGCAGGAGATCATGGTCGAGAGCTACGCCAAGAGCGTCCTGATCGAGGGCAAGACGGCGTTGCACATGGTCCGTCGGCAGATCCTGCCGGCGGTGATGGCGGCGGCGGGTGAGCAGGCGCGCACGGTGTCGGCGCTGGAGGCCTACGGGGTGCCCGCGCCGGCGCGCGAGCTGCTGCAGGCCCTGACGGCCGGTATCGAGGCGATGGGCAGGGCCCTCGAGGGCCTCGAGGCGGCCATGGCCAAGGCCCGCGCGGCGGAGAGCAGCGTCGAGCGCGGCCGGCGTTGCCGCGACGACATCCGGCCGGCGCTGGTGGCACTGCGGGAGATCGTCGATGCCCTGGAAGCGCGCATGCCTTCCGGGCAGTGGCCCCTGCCGACCTACGCCGAGATGCTCTACGAGCTCTGACCGACCTTCCTCCACAGGCGTCCGCCAGTGCAGAGAGATCCGGTTGACGGGAGACTTACAACAGGGCTGTCTGAAAGTCCGGTTCTGGCACCCTTTCAGGGTGCGCGGTTCGTAGGATCGCGTTTCCGGGGGTCGTGCTCTCGCGCGACCCCCGGCTACGATCTTGCACCCCTTCAGGGTGGCCAGGCGAGCGCTGACGCGATCTCCGATCAGCCATGGGCCTACAGCGTTGCCGTCGGTCTCCCGTTGGCGTTTGCCGGACCTTACCGCGAGCGTCGCCGGGCGTTCCGGCGGCGGCCGGCCTTGGCGGCCTTGGCGCCGGGGGCGGGGGTCGCCGCGGCGGCCTTGGCGGCGTCGGGGGCGAGCATCAGCTCGAGGTCACGGCGCACCGGGTCGATCCTGGCCGGGCGGACCCTGAGCCGATCGCCGAGGTGCATGGCGCCGGTGCTGCGGGGGGTCGGCAGCCATCCGAAGAGGCCGACGCCGGTGAGGTAGAGGTCGGCGCCGCGCGGTCCGACGCCGGTGATGACGGCGTCGAGGCAGTCCTGGCGGTGTCGGCGGGCCTCGTCCTGCAGCCAGCGCAGGCGCTTGATGTCCGCCAGGTGGCGTTCGGCGGTCTGCGAGACCTTCTCACGGCCGGAGCTCTCCAGGGCGATGCAGCGCAGCTCCGGGGCGGTCAGTGCCGCAGCCTGGCCGGCCAGGTGGGCCTTGAGGAGGCGGTGTGTGATCAGGTCCGGGTAGCGCCGGATCGGCGAGGTGAAGTGGGCGTAGTGCGACTTGGCCAGGCCGAAGTGGCCCTGGCGGTCGACCGCGTATTCAGCGCGCGGCAGGCTGCGCAGGAGGGTCGCGGTCCAGGCGGCCGCATCGGGGCGCCCGGCGAGGCTCTCGAAGAGGGCGGCGAGCTGCTGGCGGTCGGTGGGGACCGTCGTGAGGACGCCGGCCTCGCGCAGAGTCTGGCAGGTCTCGGCGATGCGACTGGCATCGGGCTCCGGGTGGACGCGGTGGAGCTGGGCCAGGCCGGCCGCGGCGAGGGTCCGGCAGGCGGCCTCGTTGGCGGCGAGCATGCACTCCTCGACGAGTCGATGGGCGTCATCCTGTTCCACCGTGGTGCAGCCGGCGACGCGGCCTTCGCCATCGAGTTCCAGGCGGATCTCGGGCGAGGACAGCTCGAGGGCGCCATCGGCACGGCGGCGCTCGCGCAGGGCGCGTGCGATGGTGGCGAGGGTGCGCACCGTCTGCAGGGTCCGGCGGTCCAGCCCGGCGGTGGTTGCCTTCGGGCTGTCGCCCAGGGCGGCGAGGGCCTGAGCGTAGGTCAGGCGCCGACGCGAGCGCAGGATCGAGTTGACGAAGCGGGTCTTGCGGACCTCGCCGTCGGCGGTCATCAGGATGAGGGCGGTCATGGCCAGGCGGTCGACGCCCGGGTTGAGGCTGCAGAGGTCGTTCGAGAGCTTCTCCGGGAGCATCGGGATGACACGGCCGGGGAGGTAGGTGCTGCAGCCGCGGGCGCGGGCTTCGCGGTCCAGGGCGCTGCCCGGGCGAACCATGTGGCTGACGTCGGCGACGTGGACGGCCAGCTCCCAGAGATCGGTCCCGACCCGGCGCACCGAGAGGGCGTCGTCGAAATCGCGGGACTCGGCCGGGTCGATGGTGATCACGAAACGGTCACGCAGGTCGACGCGCCCGGCCGTCTCTGCGGCGAGTGCCTCGCCGGCTTCCGCCTCAGCGATGACCGCGGCGGGGAAGGCGTTGGGCAGGCCGTACTCAGCGAGGACGAGGCCCTCGTCGGTGGCGGGGTTGTCGTCACTGCCGATGATGGCGCCGACGCGTCCGCGCGGCGGCTGTGCGGGGTCATTCCAGGGTTCCATAGCGACCTGGACCCAGGTGCCTTCGGGGACGGCCGTATCCGCGGGCAGCCGCAGGCAGTGCGGCGAGCGTGCGGCCAGGGGCATGGCGAACCAGCCCTGGGCATCGCGGCGGACCTGCGCTGTGAGGGCCTGGCGGGAGCGCCGCAGGACCTCCACGACCATGCCCTCGGGCAGGCGGCCCAGGCTGGCCGGGGTCGGGGGCAGCCAGGCGCGCACCAGGTCACCGGGGAAGGCAGTGGCGGTGGAGCCGGCGGGGATGAAGGCGAGGGTGCCCTTGCCGGGGCTCTCGAGGAAGGCGCTGCCGGCGCGGGTGAAGGCGAGGGTGCCCTCGACGAAGGTCCCGGCGGCGCGCAGGCGGTCCCGGCGGTCACGCGTCAGCCAGCCGCGCTGGACGAGGTCGGCGATCAGGCGGGCATCGGGTCGGCCCGCGGCAGTGCGGTCGGGGCCGTCGGCGAGGGCGAAGGCCGCGCCGTCGGTGCGGCCGGCCAGGGCGAAGATGGGCCGGAGGGAGTCGGTGGTGAAACGCGCGGGGTGATTGCGGTGCGCGGGGGTACGGTCATGCGGAGCGTGGGTCATAGGATTCAGGATACTTCTTCTCTCCGTTCGCTGAGGGGGGATGCGCCGGTGCGACAGGCACCGAAGTCAGGGGCGGAAGCCGTCGGCCATCGGGGCGCGACAGGGGGCGTCAGCATTCCAGGGTGATGGCCCGCAGAGCGGGGCCGTCGTGGGGCACTCCGGGTGGAGGGCCGCCGAGGGAGGAGCAGTCGTCCGTCACAGGTTGCAGCAGCCGTCAGAGAACAAACCTCATCAAGGATCACGATCATTCTGTCTGTAGGAATCCTGGCCACCGAGGTCAGGCGTTGCGGCTTTAGACTGCAGCCACACGGCCTGGGTTCCCAAGAATCCCTCTCTGGCTCAATATAGCGCCACGCGGAGGTTCTGCAAGGCGCCCGGCACGGCGCCGCCGCGACTTTGGCGCGGCCGCGCGGGGGCGCCGGTTCCGGGGCGAGGTTACATTAGCGCGCTGGCGGCGACGATGAGCGGCGTCGGGCGGAGCATTGGGTAGAGACATGAGCCTCTGTGAAGATTTCACGGCTTTGACGCCGGACGTCATGCTGGACGGCGTCGAGCGGATCCTGGGGCAGCGCCTGCTGGGCCTGGCGCAGCCTCACCACAGCTACATCAACCGCGTCTACGAGGTCCAGACGGCCGCTGGGGAGCGCCTCATTGCCAAGTTCTACCGTCCGGGCCGGTGGAGTCGCGACGCACTCCTGGACGAACATCGGCTGGTGCTGTCGTGTGCGGCCGAGGAGATCCCGGTGGTGGCGCCGATGGCGTTTGGGGGCGAGACCCTCCACGAGGTCGAGGGCATCTACTTCGCCCTGTTTCCGAAGCGTTGGGGGCGGGCCTTCGAGGCGACCTGCGACGACGACTGGCGTCGGCTGGGGCGCGTCCTGGGCCGGCTGCACGCGGTCGGGGCGCAGGCGCCGGCGCCGCACCGTGTGGTCATGCATCCA
>JAGVUW010000222.1 GCA_019136035.1 Verrucomicrobiota bacterium
ACTCGCGGCGGCCGGACGCGAACGCGCCGCGGCGCTGCCCTGGCGGCGCTGGGGCGCCGCGGCCGCCGGGCTCCTCAAGACCGCCGCCGGCATGGCACCGCCGCGGTAACAGGGCGCCCGGGGAGGCTGAGGCGGCGGCGAAGGGACTCAAGGGACTCAAGGGACTCAAGGGACTCAAGGGGGCGCGGTTGGCAGGCCACTCCGGCTCGCCCGGGGCTGCGACAGGCAGCCCCAATGTGTGTCAGAATGGCGCAGCACGCCGGGGTGAATGTCGGTCCATGGGCGGCACGAAGGCACTTTCCCGGAAGCACTAAGGGCGTTTTCTCGCGGGCTCTCCAGACTTGGCAGCACATCTGCTTGAAAGGGAGGCGAAACGTCGAACCCTTGTCAAGGAAAGGTGATTGCCATGGATATGGAGAAATTCACTGAGAAAAGCCGCGAGGCCCTGTTGGGGGCGCAGCAGTTGGCGGCGACGCAGCAGCATCAGGAGGTCACCGGGCTGCATCTGCTCAAGGCCCTCCTCGGTCAGTCTGACGGTCTGATTCCGGCGTTGTTGGGCAAGGCGGGCCAGGACGTGCCGGGTCTGGATCGTGCCGTGGACCGCGAGTTGTCGCGGCTGCCGCGGGTGCAGGGCCCGGGTGCCGGCCAGGTGTATGCGGGTCGGGACCTCTCGCAGGTCCTGCAGAAGGCCCAGGACGAAGCGGGGGTACTGAAGGACGACTACGTCAGCGTCGAGCATCTGCTTCTGGCGTTGATGGAGCAGGGCGGCCGGGGCGGGGCGGTGCTGGCGGGTGCCGGCCTGAACCGCGACGCCCTTCTGGCGGCTCTGCGCGAGGTGCGCGGCAATCAGCGCGTGACCAGTCCGACTCCGGAGGGCACCTTCCAGGCGCTGGAGAAGTACGGCCGCGACCTGACGGCGCTGGCGTCGCAGGACAAGCTCGACCCGGTGATTGGTCGTGACGAAGAGATCCGCCGGGTGGTGCAGATCCTGTCGCGGCGCACGAAGAACAACCCGGTGCTGATCGGCGAGCCGGGCGTCGGCAAGACGGCGATTGTCGAGGGCCTGGCCCTGCGTATCGTCCATGGCGACGTCCCCGAGGGCCTGAAGAAGCGCCGCGTGGTGGCGCTGGACCTCGGCGCGCTGATTGCCGGGGCGAAGTTCCGCGGCGAGTTCGAGGAGCGCCTCAAGGCGGTGCTCAAGGAGGTCACCTCGGCCTCCGGGGAAATCATCCTGTTCATCGACGAACTGCACACCGTGGTCGGCGCCGGTGCGGCCGAGGGTGCCATGGACGCGGGCAACCTCCTGAAGCCGATGCTGGCGCGCGGCGAACTGCACTGCATCGGCGCGACGACTCTGGATGAGTACCGCCAGCACATCGAGAAAGACAAGGCCCTGGAGCGCCGCTTCCAGTCCGTCCTGGTGGTGCAGCCCTCGGTGGAGGAGAGCATCTCGATCCTGCGCGGCCTGCGGGAGCGCTACGAGGTCCACCACGGCGTCAAGATCCGCGACGCGGCGCTGGTGACGGCCGCGGTCCTGTCGGACCGCTATGTGGCCGACCGCTTCCTGCCGGACAAGGCGATCGACCTGGTCGACGAGGCGGCGGCGCGTCTGCGCACCGAGATTGACAGCCGTCCGCGGGCCCTGGACGAGGCCTCGCGGCGTCAGATGCAGATCGAGATCGAGCTGACGGGCCTGCGCCAGGAGAAGGACGCGGCCTCGCAGCAGCGCCTTGGCAAGCTCGAGAAGGAGCTCGCCGAGGTGAAGGCTCGAGCCGACGCGCTGCAGGCGCGCTGGGAGAACGAGAAGAAGGCGATCGGCGAGCTGCGCGAGATGCGCGAGGCACTCGAGGTGGCACGCTCGAATCTGGCCAAGGCCGAGCGCGTCTACGACCTCAACCGCGCCGCTGAGCTGCGCAACGGGACGATCCCGAACCTGCAGCAGCGCATCGCCGCCGCCGAGACGGCGATCAAGTCGGGCAGTGGCGACCGCCTGCTCAAGGAGGAGGTGGATGAGGAGGACGTCGCGGAGATCGTCAGCCGCTGGACGCACATCCCGGTGACGCGTCTGGTGCAGGGCGAGCGCGACAAGATCCTGGCCCTGGACGACCGCCTGCACGAGCGCGTGATCGGGCAGGACGAGGCGGTGACGGCCGTCGCCGAGGCCATCCTGCGCGCCCGCGCCGGGCTGAAGGACCCGCGGCGGCCGGTCGGGAGCTTCATCTTCCTGGGGCCGACCGGCGTCGGTAAGACCGAGCTGGCCAAGACCCTGGCCGAGGCGCTCTTTGACGACGAGCGTGCCATGATCCGCATCGACATGAGCGAGTACATGGAGAAGCACGCCGTGGCCCGGCTCATCGGCGCGCCTCCCGGCTACATCGGCTTCGAGCAGGGCGGGCAGCTCACCGAGGCCGTGCGACGGCGGCCGTACGCGGTGATCCTCTTCGACGAGATCGAGAAGGCCCACCCGGATGTCTTCAACCTGCTCCTGCAGGTCCTGGACGACGGCCGGCTCACCGACTCGCACGGCCGCACGGTCGACTTCCGGAATACGGTCATCATCATGACCTCGAACATCGGCAGCCGTGCCATCGTCGAGCACGACGGCAGCGACTTCGAGGCCATGCGCGGACGGGTCATGGAGGAACTGCGGCACGTCTTCCGGCCGGAGTTCCTGAACCGCACCGACGACGTGGTGGTCTTCCACCGCCTGGGGCGGGAGCACATCCTGCGCATCGTCGACCTGCAGATCGTCGACTTCGCCCGCCGCCTGGAGTCGCGGCGGATCACCCTCGAGGTCAGCGCCGCGGCGCGCCAGGGCCTGGCCGACGAGGGCTATGACCCGGTGTACGGCGCCCGGCCGCTGAAGCGCGCCATCGCCAGGCAGCTCGAGACCCCGATCTCGCGCCTGATCGTCTCCGGGGAACTCGCCGACGGCGGCCGCGTCAGCGTCGACCTCGTCGACGGACGGTTCACCTGCACCGCGTCCTGACGGATATCCCGCCATGGGCTGCGGCCCATGGCGGGGAATCCGATGAACGTCAGACCGATGGCCCGGCCATCGGTCTGACATTGGCTGCGCCTGCCGGACGCCGTGGCGCTGACCCACGGCAGTGCAGGCGCTGAGCCTGCGCCCTCCCGCCTGGGTCCCGCCTGTGCGGCGCCCTGAAAGGGCATGATTCATCAGCCTAGGGCAACGCCCTGGGAAATCGGCCCTTCCGCCTTGCAGGCTGACAGCCCGCGACAGAACCTCGCACACGGAACCGCGATCGTGCATACGCGCCCAGTCAACGGCGCGGGGGGTGCCCGGGCATAGCAGAACAAGACCGCGCGTCAGAACGGGGTGCTCCAGGCGGATTGGCGGGCCGTCCGTCCCGCCCGCCGGGCTGCGGTGGGGTTTCAGACCATCCCGGAGCCGGCCGGGCCGTCGTCGTCCGGAGCGGTCGACGGGGCGGCGCCGGGGCCGGTCGGGCGGGGCGTCCGCCAGGTGGCGTTGGGCGGTGGGGCCTGCGTGCGGAGTTCCGGTGCGGTCATGGGGCCATCCGGACGCGGCGTGAGCGGCCGCGGCGCGGGGCTGCTGGCGCGGCGCGAGGACTGCGGCGCCGGGGGCGGCGGCGGCGTGCCTCCGCCGTGAGGCGGCTTCGGCGGGCGGCGCGC
>JAGVUW010000603.1 GCA_019136035.1 Verrucomicrobiota bacterium
CGGGTTGACGGCAGCGGGGGACGATCCGACGGTAAGCCCGGAGAGAGTTCTCCCCCCCTTGATCAAAGCGTACCCCATAGGCGGAGTGTGCGGACTTGCCGACGCCACCCTGAAAGTGGTCTGATCCCGCCGGCATGAATCTACCTCTGCGTCTTCTTCCCGTCTTCTTCCCTCGCGCCTGACAGCCTGGCTCTTCCTGCCGTCTTCTTCCTGGGCTTCCGGGCCCCGTGGAGTGCCCCCGGCCAAAGTGGGGCGCGTGTTGGCTTGGGGCCGGTGTGGGGCATCTTGCCGGTCTCTTGACCGGAGGGACGGAAAGATGCCCAGACGCAAACGCAAGTGCCATCACTGCAAGCGGTTCTTCCTTCCCCATCCGGCCAGCAGCGGGCGCCAGCACTACTGCTCGGAGAGAGCCTGCCAGCAGGCCCGCAAGGCCGCGAACAACCATGCGTTCCGGCGCCGCAACCCGGACTACTTCCGTGGGCCGGACCAGGTTCAGCGGGTGCAGGAGTGGCGCCGGGAGCACCCCGGCTACTGGCGCAACGAGAGCCGGAACCAAAGCCGGGGCGTGGTCGGGGCGTCGGGGAGCGCGGTTGCGTTACAAGCCGACCTCGCACCGGAACTCCTTGCGGGAGCGGTCGTTGGACTGCGCGAAGGCCTGCATGCGTTACAAGCCGCGTCCGAGCGGCAAGCCACGATCATGCAGGGACTTGCGTCCCACCTGACGGGCAGTGCGTTACAAGCCGACCTTGGGGCGGTGCTGAACGCCTGGTACGATAGGGGCCGTTGCCTGACCGGACCGCCGTCGGGCATGCCATCGGTAACCTGCCAGGAGCCTGCCAGTGAGCCTGCCAGCGCGTGTTCTTCCCGAGCCGGAGCGCCGGCGGTGCGTCCCGAAGAGCTTCAGCTGGGTCGACCACCGGCTGGTTCGTGACGGCCATGTGCTGCGGTGCGGCACGCCGGCACTGGCCCTGTACCTGGTGCTGGTCACGGTGGCCGACGCCGAGGGGCTGTCGTTCTACAGCGACGGGGCGCTCTGCCGGATGCTGCGCTGGCCGGGGTGGCAGCTGCCGGCGGCGCGGCGCGACCTGCAGCAGGCCGGTCTGGTCGCCTACCAGGCTCCGTTCTACCAGGTCCTGAGTCTGGACCCCGTACCCACTGCACCCCCGGTGGAGGCAGGCCAGAGGCCACCCGGACGCTCTCCCCAGGCGGCGGAGCGCCCGGCAACGTCCGAGGAGGTCAGCACCATCATCGCGGAGTGGAAACGGAGGCACGGCTACGCATGATCGACTTCCATACCTTCTCGCAGATCCGCACGCTCTCGGAGCGGGACCGCCTCACACCGGTCCAGATCGCGGCCAGCCTGGGGCTGAACGTCAAGACCGTCCGGCGCTGGCTGAAGGCGGAGCGCTACGCCCCGCGCCACGCCCCGCCACGGGCCAGCGGCCTGGACCCCTACAAGCCCATGGTCCAGAGGCTGCTGGAGCGCCATGCCTACAGTGCCGCCCAGATCCTGCGTCTGGTGCGGGAGCAGGGTTACGACGGCAGCTACACCGTCGTGAAGGACTACGTGCGGCGGGTCCGGCCGCCGGCCAGGACCGCCTATCTGACCCTGGCTTTCGCTCCGGGCGAGTGCGCCCAGATCGACTGGGGTACCGCCGGGCTGATCCAGGTGGGCAACACCCGCAGACGCCTGTACTTCTTCGTGATGGTGCTGTGCTACAGCCGCCTGCTGTACGTGTGGTTCTCGCTGCGCCAGAGCCTGGAGCACTTCCTCTGGGCCCAGCGCCAGGCCTTCGAGTTCCTCGGCGGGGTTCCGGCCCGGGTGATGGTCGACAACTGCAGGACCGCGGTTCTCTCGCACCCCCGGGGGCAGGCGCCTACGCTGCACCCCCATTACCTGGACTTCGCCCGGCATTACGGCTTCCAGATCGCCGCCTGCAACGTGCGGGCCGCCCATGAGAAGGGCCGGGTGGAGAACGCCATCGGCTATGTCCGCAAGAGCCTGCTCAACGGCCTGGACCTGGCCAGTGTGGCGGGCGTCCAGGTGGCGGCCGAGACCTGGCGCGATCAGGTGGCCAACGTGCGGGTCCATGGGCAGACCGGCAAGCGCCCGTGGGATCTGTTCCAGACCGAGAAACCGCACCTGCTGCCCTTGCCCCTGAACCCCTACGACTGCGGCATCAACCACACGGTCAGCAGCGACAAGCAGTTCCGCGTCCGCCTGGACTCCAACCGTTACAGCGTCCCCGCTCAGTACGCCTCCATGAAGGGCCTGATCCTGCGGGCCTATCCCGACCGCGTACTGCTGTACTGCGGGCAGCAGCTCATCGCCGAGCACAAGCGCAGCTACGAGCACCGCCGCGACCACGAGCACCCCGACCACGCCAAGGCGCTGGAGCTGCATCGGCTCAAGGCCCGTGACCAGGCCATGCTGCGACGCTTCCTCGCGCTGGGCCCGATCGCGGAAACCTACTACCACGGGCTCTGCGAACGGCGCCTGCGCAGCATGAACCACGTCCGCCAGATCCTCTCCCTGGCTGACGTACACGGCACTGAGACCGTCCTGGAGGCCATGGCCGACGCCGCCCAGTTCCACGCCTTCTCCGGAGACTGCATCCTGAACCTGCTGGAACAGCACGCCCGCCACCAGCCGCAGTCCGCCCCCCTGCATCTGACGCGCAACCAGGACCTGCTGCAGCTCGAACTCGAAGCCCCCGACCTGTCCATCTATCCCCAGTCCGAACCGGAGAACCGGCCATGATCACGCCCAACGACCTGCTGGACCAGCAACTCACTGCCCTGAAGCTGCCCTTCCTCCGCGAGAACTACCAGGAAACCGCCCGCCGGGCGGTGGCCAAGGCCCTCGGCCACGTCGAGTTCCTCGCCATGCTCGTGGACGGCGAGCACCGCCAGCGACAGCAGCACAGCACCGAACGGCGCATCCGTCAGGCCCGCTTCCCCTACCTCAAGACCCTCGACCAGTTCGACTTCTCATACCCCAAGCGCATCGACCGCATGAAGGTCCAGGACCTCTTCCGCCTGGCCTTCGTCCGCGACCATGCCAACGTCATGCTCATCGGCGGCTGCGGCCTGGGCAAGACACACCTGGCCATCGCCCTGGGCCACCAGGCCTGCATCGCCGGCCACTCGGTGCTGTTCACCACCGCCATCGACCTGATCAACGTGCTGTCCGCCGCCCAGGCCGCGCACCACCTCGACCAGGAACTGCGCCGCTACGCCAAGCCCGACGTCCTGCTCCTCGACGAACTCGGTTACCTCCCCATCGACCGCTACGGCGCCGACCTCCTCTTCCAGGTCATCAGCGCACGCTACGAACGCGGCAGCATCATCCTGACCACCAACCGCCCCTTCAAGGACTGGGCCGTGATGTTCAACAACGACGCCACCCTCACCAGCGCCGTCCTGGACCGTCTGGTCCACCATCACGAACTGGTCGTCATCGAGGGCACCAGCTTCCGCATCCGCAAGGCCAAGGACGAGTGAACCGCCTGCCGTGCACCAGGCCACTTTCAAACCGCCGGAATCAGACCACGTTCAGCCCGCCGTCGACACCTCGACAGGCTGCTCCCCCAGCAAGGCCGGTACAGCCCATGCGGGAAGGCGACCCATGCTACCGTCGAAACGCTGAT
>JAGVUW010000842.1 GCA_019136035.1 Verrucomicrobiota bacterium
CTGCCCATGCAACGGCTGCGCGAGACCCTCGAGCAGGACCCCGTCGTCGACCGCGCCGAACTCCTGCGCCGCCTCCCCGACCGCCTCGAGGTCCGCGTCGTCGAGCGCGTCCCCGTCGCCGCGGTGCGCTCCGCCATGCCCTGCCTGCTCGATGCCGAGGGCATGGTCCTGCCCTGGCGCAACCACTCCAAGGAACGCCTCCTGCCGGTCATCACCGCGGTCCGCCAGGCGGCCCAGCTCACCCCCGGCGACCGCGTCACCGACGACGCCCTCCTCGGCGCCGTCCGCCTCCTCCGCCTCCTGGCCCGCCGCGCCGATGGGCCGGCCTACGACATCGAACTCATCCAGATCGACTACCAGCTCCCCAGCCTACGGCTCCACCTGCGCCCCCGCGGGACCTTCACCGCCGGCGCCGTCGTGGTCGTGCCGGTCGTCGGCATGGAAGAGGCCCTCGACCGCCTCCGCGATATCCACCGCCTGCGCACCGCCGCCGGCAGCACCACCAGCTTCGTCGATGTCACCTACCGCCGGAATGTCCCGGTTCGCCCCTGACATGGGTGCGCCGCCCCTCAGCCTGCCATCTCGGCCCTGATGCGTGCTGGAGGTCGATCCGCACTCATCATACTCCCCCTTGCGCCCCTTGCGCCTCTTTGCGGCCAGATCCCTCCGGGCGGATGGGCGTGAGGATTTCCAGCGCCTGCCGGCATCCGTCGACGGCGATGGCCGCAAGACCCTTGTCAAGGGTGACCAGGCAGCCCGAGCGGGAGACAGCCAGGCCCAGCAGGTAGGCGTCCGTTACCTGGCGATAGCCGATCAGGCACTCCCGAAATGGCGCCAGGACCTCCGCCACAGGCGGTTGTTCGGCCCAGAACCTATGGGTGTCGACGGCCGTGTTGCGGGCCAGGATGTCGAGGGCTTGGCGAGGGAAGACGGTGACGCCCACGATGCGTGGGTTGCAGGACAACCGCACGAAGGCGCTCTGCGTCAGAGCGCATGTCGCCCAGGGGCGTTGCGGCACACCCGCCAGCCATCGGTGCACCGCACGGTGGTGGGGGTGATTGGGCCAGGCAAGCGCCAGCAGCGCGTTCGCGTCCAGGAGGTACTCTCTCACCCGAGTGGTCCTCCGTACCTCGCGTCGTCCTCAGCGACTTCCGCCTCACGGACCGCCTCGGGATCGATGGCCGGTGCGTTCTCCGGAACCGCAAAGACAGAGAATGGGCCGACGCGGCGCGTCCCGATCGCGGCCGCGTGTCCGCGCCGCGCCAGATCCGAGAGCGCCTTCCCAACGGAGACCTTCCGAGCCCGAGCCACCGTCTGAGCCAGGGCCAGGACATCATCGTCAATGGTCAGTGTGGTGCGCATGGCGCCCTC
This sequence comes from Verrucomicrobiota bacterium, assembly GCA_019136035.1. GTDB lineage: Bacteria > Verrucomicrobiota > Lentisphaeria > Oligosphaerales > JAFGRS01 > JAGVUW01. Next base: position 1,372 of record JAGVUW010000842.1, read on the forward strand.
CGTTGGACGTGATGTCATGGTGCGTTTGTGATGTTCTTACCGCAGTATAGCATCCCACCGCACCAGAATCATCTCGGCGCCCGCCGCCGTGCCGGGGCTGATCGAAGATCGCGTCAGCGCTCACTAGGTCACCCTGAAGGGGTGCAAGATCGTAGCCGGGGGTCGCGCGAGAGCCCGACCCCCGGAAACGCGAACCCTCGACCCATGCACCCTGAAAGGGTGCCAGAACCGGACATCCAAACAGCCCTGGACGCCGTGCCGGGGCCGGGTCAGACGCAGGCCAGCTCCGGAAGAGGACAACGCCTCCGCTCCCGAAAGGCCTGACGCCATCACGACCAGCAGAACCCAGTGCGGTGCTGGGTTGCGCGTGCCCTCTTGCCGGGCGCGGTGTTTTTTCCCGGCCGTAGCGCTGGACAGCGCGGCGCCGGGCGCTATGTTCTTATGTAGCGAAACACCAGAACGCGGTTGGGGCATGGAGGCGGCGGTTGTGGACAAGGTACTGGACAGGGCCTGGGGGTGGTGGCGGAGCGGCGCGGCGTCGTAGCCGACGGGGGCCTGGTCGAGGCCCGGGCTGCGGCTCCGGCTGAGGAGCGCGGCCCGGGCCATTCTGTTTATGGCGGCCGGGCCTGGCAGGCGGGTTCTGGGTGGCCGGGGCAAGCCCCAGGCGGAAGGACAGCAGGAACGATCATGATCACACCGAGTTTCGAGCAATTCGAGCATCTCTGCGGTCAGGGCAACCTGATACCGGTGTACCGCGAGCACCTGGCCGACGTCGAGACGCCGGTCTCGGTGGCGGCGCGTTTTGTGCGCGACCCGCGCATGTTCCTCCTCGAGAGCGTCGAGGGCGGCAGCCGCTGGGGGCGGTACTCCTTCATCGGGCTGCAGCCCCAGGCGCTGTTCACGGTCGAGGACGGGGAGGCCTTCCTAGAGGATGCCGACGGCGAGCGCCGTGCTGTCGGCGGCAGTGCGGCCGGCCTGACCGCCCTGCGCTCGGTGATGGCCGAGACGGTCCCGGTGGTCCTGCCGGAGCTGCCGCGCTTCATCGGGGGTGCGGTCGGCTTCATGGCCTACGAGACGGCCCGCGAATTCGAGCGTCTGCCGGCGCCGAAGGAGCCCCTGACGACGCCGAGCGCCTGCTTCATGCTTACCGACACCATGATTGTCTTCGACAACGTCCGCCACACCATGAAGATCGTGGCCGGTGCCCGTCCCGACCGCTTTGACAGCCCGCGGGCGGCCTACCAGGACGCGCTGCGGCGGATCACGGCGATCGAGCAGCGTCTGCAGACCCCCGTCGACCTTCGCCCGCGTCTGAGCGGGGCCGCCGCCGAGCTCTCGCCGGTGCTGCCGCCGGAGCGCTTCCGTGAGATGGTCCAGCGCGCCCGCGAGCACATCGCCGCCGGCGACGTCATTCAGGTCGTCCTCTCGCAGCGCTTCACCGGCGAACTGCCGGCCGACCCGATGACCGTGTACCGTGCCCTGCGCCTGATCAACCCCTCCCCCTATACCTTCTTTGTTAAGGTAGGCGAGCAGATCCTGGTCGGTTCGAGTCCCGAGGTGATGGTCCGTCTGACCGGCGACCGCGCCGAGCTCCGGCCGATTGCCGGGACGCGTCCGCGGGGCAGCAACGAGCAGGACGACCGCCGCCTCGCCGACGAGCTCCTGAGCGACGAGAAGGAGCGGGCCGAGCACCTCATGCTGGTCGATCTGGGGCGCAACGACCTCGGGCGGGTGGCCGCGCCGGCCAGTGTCCAGGTCAAGGACTTCATGACCATCGAGCGCTACAGTCACGTCATGCACCTGGTCTCGACCGTACAGGCGACCCTGGCCGCCGGCTACGACGCCTTCGACCTGCTCCGCGCCACCTTCCCGGCGGGGACGCTCAGCGGTGCCCCGAAGATCCGCGCCATGGAGATCATCCACGAGCTTGAGCCGCACCCGCGCGGCGCCTATGGTGGCGCGACCGGCTACATCGGCTATGACGGCAACATGGACATGGCGATCACCATCCGCACCCTGGAGATCAGCGGCCATCGCGTCGGCCTGCAGGTCGGCGCCGGGATTGTCTACGACTCGACGCCGGAGATGGAGTACCAGGAGACCTGTCACAAGGCCCGCGGCATGATGCGTGCCCTCGACCTGGCGGCCAACGGGCTGCAGCTGTAGACCCGGGAGAGACCCGATGATTGTCATGATCGACAACTACGACTCGTTCACCTACAACCTCGTGCAGTACCTCAGCGAGATGAGCTGCCAGACGGTCGTCCACCGCAACGA
>JAGVUW010000541.1 GCA_019136035.1 Verrucomicrobiota bacterium
CTCCAGGAACGCGCCCGCCAGACGGCCGGCCAGGCCCTCGTCGGCGCGGGCAAAGCCCGCGCCGAGGCCGCCTGGGCGAGCCTGCGCGAGGTCCACCCGAGCGAGGGCTTCGGCGAGCTGATCGGCGAGGCCCGCGCCATCCTGAACGCCGCCCGACAGGCCCTCGCCGCCGCCGAGTTCACCTCCGCCGCAGCCCTCTTCACGCAAGCCGCCGAACGCGCCGAGGCGGTCGCCGCCCTGGAGGCCGCCCGGCAGGCCCTCGCCACCTGCCGCGATGACCTCGAGGCCGCCCGCGAAGCCGCCGAGGCGGCCGCCGCGCCGACCTTCGCCGAGGACCTCTGGAGCCAGGCCGCGGCACGCGACCAGGCCGGCCGCGACGCCTACGCACAAAGGCGCTTCCCGGAGGCCGACGCGGCCTGGAAGGAGGCCATCGGCCTCTACAACCGCGCCGACCGCAAGGCCCGCGCCGCCCTCCGCCTCAGTGCCGCCCGCAAGGCCTTCGAACAGGCCTTCGCCGCCATCGGCGACACCGCCCGCGCGGCCATGCCGACGCCGACCCGTACCGCCATCGCCGAGGCCGCCCGCCGGGCCGAGGCCCTCACCGCCCAGGAGGACTGGACCGGCGCTGAGGCCGCCTGGGATGAGGCCCGACGGCACCTCGCCATCGGCCTCGGCGAATCCGATACGGCCCTGCGCCAGAGGCACTTCGATGAGGCCCTCGAGCGCGCCCGGCATACCTTCGCCCGACAGGCCTACGCCGAAAGCGAACGCTCCCTGCGCGAGGCCCTCGGCCTGCAGGGGTTCGCCAACCACCCGGAGGCCACTGCCCTCCTCGCCCGTGTCCGCCAGCGCCGCACCGAACTCGGCGATACCGGCCCCGCACGCGGCACCAACCTCGTCGTCAATGGCGACTTCTCCGTCGGCCAGACCGGCGCGCCCGTGGGCTGGACCCGCCCCGATAACCTCACCGTCTTCTGGGCCGAAGGCGGCCCCCACGGCCAGGGGAAGTACCTTCGCATGGATACCGACGTCTACCGCCGCGAGTGGGAGGAGCACCGCCGTCAGCCGGACCAGCCGGTGACCAAGACGCCGACCAGCGGCCTGCGCTATGACACCGTCGCCGGCACCACCGGCGTGGCCGTCTACAGCCAGCCGATACCGGTCCGGCCCGGCGAGTGCTACCGCATCAGCTATGACGTCCGCGGCCGCGGCGAGCCCTTCATCTTCGTTCTGGGCTACTGGCGCTGCGGACCCGAACACCTCGCCGCCCTCGGCGAGAAGATCTTCTTTACACCCCATGAGGGCGGCGCCGCCTACTCGCTGGTCGCCTTCGGCACCTCGGGCGAGGAGAAACGCCAGCCCCGCGCCGGCGACTACATCCAGAGCTACCGCCGACGCGTCGTGGCGCGCTTCCCGCCCGGCACGGCGGATACCTGGAGACGTTACGAGACAGTCCTGCAATTCCCCGAAGACCGCCCGATTGAGGCCGTCCTGATCGAGCTGTACGCCTACTGGCCGCCCGGTGAGTTCGGCTTCGACAACATCCGCGTCGAGCCGGTCACACCCGCCGACATGGCCGCCTACCAGGAACAGCGCCAACGCCTCGGCGAAGACGCCAATTTCGGCAAGGCCATCGCGGACTGACGCCGCGCCGCCGGCCGCCGGTCAGGCCGCCTCGACGACCACACGCGTGCCCTCGACGTGGACCACCCGCACCGCCCTGCCGGCGTCGATCAGATCGCCGCTGGTAACCACGTCCAGACGCTCCTCGCCAAACTCGGCAATCCCCGCCGGACGCAGCGCCGTGCGCGCCGTGCCGGTGCGGCCGACATAGCCGTCATACCGGCCGGCACCCGCCACCACGCCGCGGTCGGTGCCCACCGCCGCCTCCAGGACCAGGCCGCGGTACAGGGGCGTGTGCGGCAGGAGACGACCGAGGAACCAGCCGCCCAGAATCACCACCGCAGCCGTCAGGCAGGTCCGCCATAGGGCCCCAACGAGGTAGGCGTCAAGCGTAATCGCGTCCAGACCCGGCAGCGCCACCGGCGGCCGCGGCAGAGCCGGAATCAGCGCCAGGATGCTCCCCAGGGCCACCAGGGCAATCCCCAGAATGCCCATCACACCGAAGCCCGGCGTCACGAAGATCTCGATGCCCAGCAGGATGATGCCCACCAGGACCACCAGCATCTCCTCGTAGCCCGCCAGGCCGGCGACGTAGTGCCCAAAGAAGTAGACCGCCAGCAGGACAATGCCGGTGATCCCGAAGAACCCGAAGCCCGGCGTCTTGAACTCGATCACCAGCGCCAGGATCGCCAGACCGAAGAGCAGCGGACCAAGCCCCGTGATCCAGCGCGCCAGACGCTCGGCGCCGACCTCCTCAAATCGCCTCACCCGCGCCCCCGCCAGATCCACCAGCGGCAACAGCGCCTCGATCGAGTCGACCACCGCCCGCGCCAGAAGCGGCTTGCCATCCGGCGGCACCGGCGCCGTCGCCTCCTGCGCCGTCAGCGTCAGGAGCTTCCCCGGCGGACACGACACCGGGCCAATCGTCACCTCGACATCCGGATCCACCATCGCCTCGGCAATCTCGACGTTGTAGCCGTTCTCCTGAGCCAGCCCGCGCACCAGCGCCCGCGTCGGCGAGATCATCTTCTCCTTGATGTCGTCCGGGACTGCCTGGACATTCCCGCTCATCGGGTTGATCAGGATGGGCAGCGCGTCCCCGATGTTCGCCCCTGGACTCATGAAGATGCCCTTCGTCCCTAGGCAGAGGATGGCCCCGGCGCTGTAGGCGTCCGGGTTGACGTAGGCATACACCGGCGTCTCGGCCGGCAGCGACCGCAGCCACTGCAGGATCTCACGGGTCTCGGCCAGGCGCCCGCCCGGCGTGTCGAGATCGAGGATCACCGCACTCGGCTTGGTCCGCTCAATCTCGCGGAAAGCCCGCCGGAAGACGTAGAGCATGCTCTGGTCGATGGTGCCATGAACCGGCAGGACGAACACCGACCGCGCCTCGCCCGCACCGTCAGCCGACGCCGCCCGCAACGGAGACGCCATCGGCGCTAAGCAGATCCCAAGAAGAGCCAGAACAATCGTCCATCTCATAAGGCAAGCCCCCGCACTAGAGCCCAACCGCATCCCCTCGCCTGCGCCATGCCCACCCCCCTCCATACGATAGGTCACCAGACCCCACAATGCACCCGGCTACCCTCGCGAAAAGGGACCGCCCGCCCCGCCCGCCACCGCCGCGAGCCCCCGGATGCCCCCACGCAGCGCAGGGCGCCCTCACTAGCCAATGAGCTCACGAAGACAGGTGCGACACCGAGCGGACCCTGAGACACCGCCTTCCGAGCCTGCCCCGTCAGAGCCCCGGCCTCGGCCGGAAGTGTGCCGCGTGCCTTCAGGCCGAGGCAGCATCCGGAACCGCGGCGGCATCCGGAACCGCGGCGGCATCCGGAACCGCGGCGGCATCCGGAACCGCGGCGGCATCCGGAACCGCGCCGGTCCGACGCCCTGAAAGGGCATCTTTCGTCAGCCCAGGGCAACGCCCCATAAGCGCTAACCAAAAAGCATCCATTTCATCTCTGCCGACTGGAGCTTTCGCTGGCGAGGCGGCTCCTTCAGCCGCTGTACCACCGAGG
>JAGVUW010000524.1 GCA_019136035.1 Verrucomicrobiota bacterium
GGATGAACCGAGTGGTCGGATCGGCACTGTGCCGGCGGCTGCCGGAAACCAATTGGCAAGGCAAGGGGATCGACACATGAAGAAGCTTCTGATGGCGCTGTTCGTCGGGTCGCTGGTGGTCGGTGTCGTGGGCTGCCGTGAGAAGACCACCGAGGAGAAGGTGAAGGACGCCGCCGAGGCCGTCCAGAAGGACGCCACCTCGACCGCCGAGGACCTCAAGAAGGACGCCGCCAAGGCCGCCGAAGACCTCAAGAAGGACGCCGCCAACGCCTTGGACAAGCTGAAGAAGGACTGAGTCGGTCCTTCGGTTTGCAGGGGCAGCCCGCACGCGGGCTGTCCCTGGCCCCCGCCCTCCGTCGTCGGCGTTCGCACCTGCGCCGCGGCGGAGGGCGTCCTTGTTTTCAGGCCAGAAGCCAGTCACCCTGGTCCAGGATCGCCTCGACCTCACGGTCGCTCAGGTGCAGCCGCCGTGCCAGGGCGGCGCGCTCCGCGCCCGGGTCGAAGAGCGGGTAGTCGCTGCCGAAGAGGAACTGCCGGCGCGGGAAGCTCCCCCAGATCTGCTCGAGGAGGTCCTGGGGTATGGCGAACAGCGAACTGGACGTATCGAGGTAGACCCCGGTGCCGGCGAGGGCCTCGACCACCCAGGCCCAGTGGCGGTAGCCGCCGAAGTGCGCCGCGATCACCCGCAGCCGCGGGAAGTCGTCGAGGACCCGCCGCAGCTTGAGCGGCGAGGTCGGGCTGCGCTCGGGCGGCGCGGCGTCGCCGATGTGGACCATCAGCGTGAAGCGGCCCTGCATGGCGTCGAACCACGGCCGCAGACGACCATCCTCGAGGTCGAAGCCCTGGAAATCCGGGTGCAGCTTCAGGCCGCGGATGCCGGCCGCGGCCAGGCGGTCGAGCTCCGCCGCCCAGTCGGTGAAGTCGGGATGGAGGGTCCCGAAGGCCACGACGCGGTCGCTCTGGCGCTGCAGGTCGATGGCCCAGTCGTTGGCGGGCCGCACCTGCGCCGCGACCGTGGCCGCGGAGTGCACGGCGCAATGCCTGATGCCGGCGCGGTCGAGTCGCGGCAGGAGGTCGTCCAGGAGGCCATTGCCGACCGGCGGGATGCCGTAGTGCCGTTCGAGCTGATCGACCACCTTGGCGGCGATCTTCGGGTGAAACGCATGCGTGTGGACGTCGATACTCACGGTGTGACGGGCCTCAGGGAGGCCGGGCGGGATCTGCCTGCGCCGACGGCCGGGAGACGGTTGCCCCCGCCGCGGCGGCCTCTCACCGCGCACCATAGCGCCGCCGCCGGCCTCCGCAAGGCCGCGCGGGCCAGGGCTGGTCGACGATCGCGTCGGCGCTCACCTGGCCGCCCTGAAGGGGCGCAGGATCGCAGCCGGGGGGTCGCGCGCAGCCCGACCCCCGGGAACACGAACCCACGAACCACGCGCCCTCAAGGGGTGCCGGAACCGGACGTTCAGGCAGCCCTGCGCAAGCGCCCGCACCCTGGCCCGAACCGGCCTTGGCAAGGCCGCAACGGCAGGCTATGGTCGGTGACTGACTGTCTCAGGACGCCAACGAGCAACCCCCTGAGACGCGCCAGAGGCTATGCCACAACGCTATCGGCACATCCAGTCCCAGCTCCTCGACACGCTCCGCACCGACTTCGATCTGACGGAGCCGGAGGCGTTGCTGATTCTGGACGACCTGGTGATGAACCTCGAGGTCATGGCGGCCGACCTGATGCCGCGTGAGGACGTCCACATCGACCCGGCACGCTCCCCCGAGCGCATCCTGGCCGCCATGGCGGCCCTGGCCGAGCGCCTGCGCAGCCCGGTCCTGACGCAGATCGCCGCCGACCTCCAGGAGGCCGATGCCGCCTCGGGCCAGCCCCTGCCCGACCGCGCCATGGAGCCCCTGCAGCGCCTCGTGGGCGGCCTGAGGAAGGTGATGCCGCCGGTGCGGCGCGATCACGGCGACTGAGCCGTCGAGACCACCGCGATGCCTCTGCCAGAACAAGGACACCGCACCATGCGCCCTGCCGAGAGCAAGATCATGAGCCTGTCCGAGGCGCACACCTGGCGCTGCGGCCTGCGCGCCCGTGGCCTGCGCCTGGCTGTCACCAACGGCTGCTTCGACCTCCTGCACCGCGGCCATGCCGAGTACCTGGCGCAGGCCCGCGGCTGCGCCGACGCCCTCCTGGTGGCGGTCAACAGCGACGCCTCGGTGCGGGCGCTGAAGGGCCCCGAGAGGCCGATCGTGAGCGAAGCCGACCGGGCCTACCTCCTGGCCAGTCTCGAGGCGGTCGACGCCGTCGTGATCTTCAGTGATACGCGGCCTCTGGAGGTCTTCCCGGCCGTTGTTCCGGATGTCTACGTCAAGGGCGGCGACTACACCGAAGAACGCCTGGACCGCGACGAACATGCCATCCTCAAGGGCCTCGGCTGCGAGTTCCGCTTCGTGCCCTTTGTCCAGGGCTTCTCCACCACCGGCACCATCAGCCGCCTGCGCCAGGGCTGAAACCGGCGCCGCCGTGCGCCAGCGGGGCGAACGTGGGCGCCACGAGCCGAGTGGCGTTCCCCCGGGCGCTGTCGGCGTCAGGGAGGTCCATGGACGGCGCCGCGGACCTACTCGTCCCGCGCCGGGGATTCGGCCTGACCTATTCACGCGCCGCATGGCGTCCCGTGAACAGGCCACCCTTCGGGCTTCGACGCGAGGCGCTTGCGGCCTCTTGCTCAGGGCTGACCTTGAGCAAGCGGCGCACCGCGACGCGCGTCGAAACTTGCGCCGCAGTACATTGCGGCGCGAGTGGATTGTGAGCGAAGCATCCGCGCTTCGCGAGTAATCCAGGTTAGGCGGGCCGGTCCGCGGAGGGCGGCTTCGGCGCCGCCCGGTGCGTCAGCCGGGCAGGCAGTGCACGACGAGCGAGAGGGAGGCGGCATGGCCTTCGGGCACATCCCCAACCGACGGGCAGCCCTGTCGGAGGACATCTGGCTGGAGCCCTATCGGGCGGCCCTGCAGCGGCGCGTCGAGGCGGTCCGCCGCCAGGAGCGCCGTCTGACCGGCGGCACCCGGTCCTTGGCCGACATCGCCAGCGGCCATGAGCACTTCGGCCTGCACCGCGATGGCGATGGCTGGGTCTTCCGCGAATGGGCGCCGAACGCCGAGGCGGTGTGTCTGCTCAGCGAGGGCACCGGCTGGAACGACGGGCGGCTCTGCCTGGAGCGCCGGGGGCACGGCCAGTGGGAGGGCCGCTTCCCCCTGTCGTGTTTCGGCCATGGCGAGCGGTACCGGCTGCGCCTGCGCTGGCCGGGCGGCCAGGGCGACCGCATCCCGGCGTACGCCCGGCGTGTCGTCCAGGATCCCCATACCGGCATCTTCAACGCCCAGGTCTGGTCGCCGCCGGAGCCCTACCGCTGGCAGCACGCCGCGCCGCCGCCGCCGACGACGCCGCTGATCTACGAGAGCCACGTCGGCATGGCCCTGGAGGAGCCCCGCGTCGGGACCTACGACGCCTACCGCGAGAAGGTCCTGCCGCGTGTGGTCCGGGCCGGCTACAACACCCTTCAGCTCATGGCCGTCCTGGAGCACCCGTACTACGGCTCCTTCGGCTATCACGTCTCGAGCTACTTCGCGGCCTCGAGTC